>JAAUQA010000479.1 GCA_012032855.1 Candidatus Competibacteraceae bacterium | reverse complement strand
ATCATTTGACGCGATTAGGCAAACGCTGACAGGGTGCGATGCGGCGATTTACAGTATCGGTATTCTGCGCGAATTCAAAAATCGGGGGATTACCTTCGATGAATTGCAATACCAAGGTGCCGTTCGCGCGATTGATGCAGCAGTAGACTTGGGTGTGAAGCGGTTCATTTTAATGAGCGCTAACGGTGTCAAGGCTGAAGGTACGCCCTATCAGATTAGCAAATACCGAGCCGAGCAGCACCTACAAAACACCGATTTAGATTGGACGATTTTTCGTCCTTCGGTCATTTTTGGTGATCCGCGCGGCAAGATGGAATTCTGCACGCAATTACAGGCGCAACTGATCAATCCGCCGATTCCGGCACCCTGTTCTATGCCGGGTTACTACCCGTCAATGCCGGCGCCTTCGAACTGGCCCCGGTTCATATCGAAGACGTGGCCGCCGTGTTTGTGAACTCCCTGACCTTAGCAGAAACCGTTGGTCAAACCTACGGACTATGCGGACCGGATGTCCTGAGCTGGAAAGCGATCATCGAACGGTTGGGACAGGTTAGCGGAAAACGCAAATGGACTTTACCGGCCCCTGCACTATTCATTAAACCGCTGGCTGCTCTGCTGGAGGGGTTCGAGTTTTTCCCCATCACCCAAGGTCAGATCACCATGCTGATGGACGGCAACACCTGCGTTACCCCAACACCATTCTCTCTATTCGGAGTCACCCCGACGCGTTTTGATGAGGCGACGTTGGCTTATCTCAAGCAGTCATAACCGGCCTTCTCATCGAATCGCTATTCAGGCTGCATTCATTTTGATCGTGGGAAACTACTCGCGAATCGAAACTTAATTCGTTGCGCGAGGCTAAGACCATGTCGAGACTTTTCACAATCATTGTACTCAGCGGCTCTCTCCTGCTTAGCGCCTGCGCTACCTCCTATCACCCGTATCAACACACTATGGGGGGCGCAGCGCTTGGCGCAGCGGTCGGCGCAGTGGCCGGCCATCAGGTCCACCATAAGAACGGTCGCTACGTGGGAGCGGTAACGGGCGCTCTGATAGGCGGTGCGTTGGGCAATTCCTATGATCAGCGGCAGAACGCTTATTATCAAGCCCCACCCAACCGACTGCAGTATGACAACAGTTCGGGTTACTATCAGGGTGGTTATAATCCGTATAGCGGCAATCAAACTTCGCAAAGCGGTTATAACACCGGTTACTGAGAATAGCTGTTCGATATTTCACACTTATTGCGTCGACATGCCATGCAGGGATAAAGCCGATCCGGTAACGGATCGGCTTTTTTAGTGCCCAACATCCGGGCAACTCTCTCCGTATAGCAACGGCCCAAGCAGCAAGAATTCCCTTCTGCTACAATCCCGCCCCATGGACATCTCCCTCATTCTCGACGATCTCAACGACGCCCAACGCCAAGCCGTATCCGCCCCCCCCGGTCCTTTGCGGGTGTTAGCTGGTGCGGGTAGCGGCAAAACCCGAGTTCTAACCCGCCGCATAGCCTGGTTACTGACCGTAGAACAGGCATCGCCGTGGTCGATACTCGCAGTGACCTTTACTAACAAAGCTGCTGCTGAGATGCGGGGCCGAGTCGAACAGCTACTCGGTTCAACCATGAGCGGGTTGTGGATCGGCACGTTTCACAGCATCGCGCATCGGTTGCTGCGCATGCATTGGCAAGAAGCTAAATTGCCGCGCACGTTTCAGGTATTGGATGCCGACGATCAACAGCGTCTGGTCAAGCGAGTGATCCGTGCATTGGCATTGGATGAAAAAAATGGCCGCCGCAACAAGCAACCGGTTTTATCAATGCCCGTAAGGATCAGGGACTGCGCGCCCATCAGATCGACGATGGCAACGACCCGGTGCTGCGGCAGTGGTTGCGCATCTACCAAGCTTATCAGGAACAGTGTGAGCGGGCTGCGTTGGTGGATTTCGGCGAATTATTACTGCGCGTTTACGAACTATGGCGGGATACTCCCGAACTGGTGCAACACTACCGGCAGCGCTTTCAACATGTGTTGGTCGATGAATTCCAAGATACCAATACCATCCAGTATCAGTCATTGCGGTTGCTGACCGGTGGACAAGGCGATGTCTGCATTGTCGGTGATGACGATCAATCGGTATACAGCTGGCGCGGTGCTCGAGTCGAGAACATGTTCCAATTCGAACGCGACTTTATCGGCACTAACACGGTTCGCCTGGAACAAAATTATCGTTCTACCGGTACGATCCTGAAGGCGGCCAATCAACTGATCGCGCAAAACACCGGGCGGTTGGGCAAAAAGCTGTGGACTGAGGACGGCGAAGGCGAACCGATCGCGCTCTACACCGCCTTTAACGACATCGAAGAAGCCCGCTTTGTCATCGACCGCATTCGTCGCTGGGAGGATCAGGGCGGCAAGCGCAGCGAAGTGGCTATTTTATATCGGTCTAATGCCCAATCCCGCCAGTTTGAAGAAAATCTGATCGGTGCCCGCATACCCTACCGGGTGTACGGCGGCTTACGTTTCTTCGAACGGGCGGAAATCAAGGACGCGTTGGCGTATCTGAGATTGATCGCCAACCGGGATGACGACGCCTCATTCGAGCGAGTCAACAATACTCCGACCCGAGGGATCGGCGGACGCAGCTTGGACGTGTTGCGGGACGTTGCCAAGCGCTTGCAGTTGCCGCTATGGCGCGCTGCTCAGCGGGTAGTCAGTGAACAGCTATTGCCTAGTCGTGCACTGAATGCGCTGCATGGTTTTTTACTCTTAATCGACAATCTGGATCGTGACACGATGGGTTTAACCTTGCCCGAACAGGTCGACCACGTCGTCGTGCATAGCGGGCTGTTGGAGATGTACCGCCAGGCTAAGGACAACAAGAGCGAAACCCGGGTGGAAAACCTGGAGGAATTAGTCAATGCCGCCGGCGTCGATTTGGAACCCATTGTTCTTGAAGACGGCACAGAAGCCTTGTCCCCATTGACTATCTTTCTAACCCACGCTGCCCTGGAAGCGGGTGAAGGACAAGCCGCTGCCTGGGAAGACTGCGTGCAATTGATGACCTTGCATTCGGCTAAGGGGCTGGAATTTCCGGTGGTGTTTTTGGTTGGCTTGGAAGAAGGGCTATTTCCTCATCAGCAATCGCTGCAGGAACCCGGACGACTGGAAGAAGAACGGCGCCTGGCTTATGTCGGTATCACCCGCGCCCGCCAAAAAGGATATATATCCTATGTTGCCAATCGTCGTATGTATGGAAGCTGGGTCAATGCGATCCCCTCACGCTTTGTCGATGAGTTGCCAGAATTCTTCCTGAGTCACCTGTCACCTCAAAAATCACGATAATATCCGCAGTTGTAGACATTCTCCGGTGCTTCAAGTGACATATCATCCAGTGTGTCGCGGGCAGTCTGATGGGCGAGATTGTATTCAAAAATGCTGGTTTCATCATAACGATCTGCTTCGTTGCGTTTCTTATCCATGAACCATGTAATTAAGTCATCGCGCACGGTTTCATCCGTCGTATTATCATATAGTTCAAGAATCG
>JAAUQA010000478.1 GCA_012032855.1 Candidatus Competibacteraceae bacterium | reverse complement strand
GGCAGTTATTGAGGATCGGCCGGAATACAGCGAACGTGTCGATCCGGCAGTTTTAGCGGCTCAAGACCGCCGACCGGTTCCCTTTCATGTCATTATCAATCCCCGCTTGATTGCAACCGAAGAAACAACAGTGGAGTTCTTCGAAGGGTGTTTAAGCCTCACCGGCTTTACCGCGCTCGTTTCACGGGTAGAAAAGGTACGGGTCGAATGTTTGAATGAAAACGCGGAACCGATAATTATTGAGGCTCAGGGCTGGTATGCGCGGATTTTGCAGCATGAAATCGATCATCTAAACGGTAAGTTGTATATCGATCGTATGGCTTCGCGTTCCTTTATGACGGTGGAGAATCATGCTTGTCATTGGGCAGGTCGGTCGGTTGGTGAGATTTGTTCTGCTCTGGGTTTGTCTGCTGATTATCGGTAGCTATTTTTCAATGAGCTTGTAAGGGAAAAAATTCTCAACCATGAAAAAAATCATTTTGGTTGCTGTTGTCGTCACTATTGGTTGGTGTGGGTATTATCTATATAAAAATGATAACCTTATATTTCTAAAAAGATTTTCGACAACATCGGGCGGAAGCAGTCATTCTTCGAATTCAGCCATAGTGAAGTGCGTTACAAAAGATGACAGAGTGATATATGGAAATATACCGCGTGAAATCACCTGTGAACACACAGAACTGGTTAAAGGGTCATTAACAGTAATCTCTGACGAAGCTTTTAAAAAAGAAAAAGGAATCGAACGAAATTCGCCTTCTGTTTCTTCTAGCAAAAATAATAATAACGCATCGGGTTCAAAGTGTGACGGTAGAATACATTGCTCTCAAATGAGATCTTGCGAAGAAGCAACCTTCTTTTTGAGAAATTGCCCTAATGTCAAAATGGATGGTGACAATGACGGAATTCCTTGTGAGAATCAATGGTGTTGACCACAAGCGTGTAGGATGCGCTGAGTTCACGAAGCGCATCGGTCGAGAGAGATAAACGCGAATGATGCGCTACGCGCTACAGACCACCGCAACTAGAAGGTAGATTTATGAAAGAATTACATCCACAGTATATAGTTGATGAAAAACATAACAAAAAATCGATTATCTTGCCGATTGAAGAGTGGGAGGAAATCATGCTTCTAATAGAGGAATTAGATGACATTCAAGCTTATGACGATGCAAAAAAAACTGATGATGAAATAATTTCTTTTGACCAAGCAGTTAAGGAAATCGAAAATAGTTCGCTAAAATGAGCTATTCAATAAAAATCAAACGTAGTGCACAGAAGTCTCTCGCAGTTATCACACAGCCCGACAGAAGCAAGATTATCAAAAAATACGAGGTCTATCAGACAATCCACGACCCGAAAATTGCAAAAAACTCACTGGCAGAGATGCGTGGCGAATTAGAATTGGTTCATATAGAGTTATTTACGAAATCAACGATAATCAGCTTGTAGTACTCGTGGTCATGATTGGTCATCGAAGAGAAGTCTATAAATAGAAACTGAAATCTAGCTCAAGTCAGGCTTGGCTTTAGGCCAACTATTCAGAAATCCTCCGCAACCCAGGATGAAATATCTTGAGCCGCGAACCAACCGCCCCCACATCGCCGGACTCGGCACCGTCCCCGGCGAAACTTTGTTTAACCTTTACCGACCGCGTCGGCATCGTCGCCGACATTGCCCGAATACTCAGCGAACACGCCATCAGCATCACCGCGATGGAAGTCGAAGTGGAATCGGTCAGTCATGGGGTTCAGGTCTATCTCGCCCTCGACATTGGCCGGAGTGGGCATGAATGGGAACAGGCTCAACATGCACTCGCCGCCATTCACGGTCTGCAAAAAGTGAACCCGTTCACAGCCTCCCTCGGGAACGGCACGAAGCTTGGCTGCGCTTGGTTTTGGACAGCATCAGCGACGGATTGCTGGCAGCGGATGAGCAAGGCCGTCTGACCTTGATCAACCGCGCCGCCCGCACTTTATTCGGCTTGGAACCTACCGCAGCAGTGGGGCAGCCCATCAATACTTTAGCGCTCGGCGATACCCAGCTACCCGAAGCACTTGCGGGTCGCCCTTGTCTGCGCGTACCCCGTCATCATGTTTTCGACAACCATCGTTCCCAGTTTCTGGCCACGACACTGTCGATTCGCGACGATACCGGGCGAATCGCCGGCGCGGTCGAAATTCTGCAAGATATGAAGGAATTGCGCTCTCTCGCCCAGGCTATCATCCAACCCGAACACGAAGCGTTCGCTAATATCGTCGGCGCCAGTCCGGCGTTGCAAGCGCCTATCCGACTGGCACAACAGGTTGCTCTTACCGATGTGATTGTCTGTTTGCGCGGCGAAAGCGGCACCGGTAAGGAACTGTTCGCCCGCGCCATTCATAGCGAAAGCGGCCGAAACGGCGAATTTGTGGCTATCAATTGTGCGGCGTTACCCTCGGAATTGCTGGAAAGCGAGTTATTTGGTTATGCTGGCGGCGCTTTCACCGGTGCGCAACGTGACGGCAAAGCCGGTTTGTTCGAACTGGCCAAGGATGGCACGCTGTTTCTCGACGAAAATCGGGGAATTGCCGCTGGGTCCGCAAGCCAAATTGCTGCGCGTTATTCAGGAAGGTACCCTGCGCCGGGTCGGTGGGGCGCGGGAGATTCCCGTCACCGCCCGCATCATCACGGCCACCAGCCGTCATTTGGAGGAGATGATGGCCGCTGGTGAGTTCCGCCGAGACCTGTTTTACCGCATTAACGTTTTTCCCATCCTCTTACCGGCGTTGCGCGAACGGCGGAAGGATATTGCCCAACTGGTCGATCATTTCCTGTTCCGCTTTAATAGCCGTCTCAAACGTCCCCCCCAATGGCTGACTGCGGAAGCCTTGGAAAAGCTGATTCGCTACGATTGGCCGGGCAATATCCGTGAATTGCGCAATGTCATGGAACGGGCGGCTATTCTGAGCCTAAACCAAATGATCGACGCTGAATGCGTGTTGTTCGGCTCGGAATTGACCCGTGCGTTCGATGCGACTCAACCGGCTGAACCCTCACAGGAATCGCTACCGCATCAAGTAGCCAGCTATGAAAGAAATCTACTTATCAATGCGCTACGCGATCATCGCTCGATTCGCAAAACAGCCCTGCGCTTGGGGATCTCGCACACGGCCTTACTCAACAAATTAAAGAAACACGGCATCGATCCGGCAACATTATGAACCGCTGGTAAGATTTCGTGCCACCCGGTCCGCTCAGCAATAATCGGTCATTAACCTTTTTCCGCAATCAGCCCGGTAAGATTTCGTGCCACTCGCAGTGCGTTGCGACGCCTCGGTACGGTCGCCCTCATCTTCCGTTGACTAAGCGAAAACCCCATCAATACTAAGCAATAAGGCATTGCGCATGCTCCACAGCCCACGCCATCGCACACTGTGGCGCGACGGTTGCATTGAGACTATGCAACCACTGCATCAACCCGACAGTGCTTTAAACCTACCGAAGAGGAAAAGACCATGTTGATCGGTATTCTGAAAGAAATCAAACCCCAAGAAAATCGCGTTTGCAT
>JAAUQA010000066.1 GCA_012032855.1 Candidatus Competibacteraceae bacterium | reverse complement strand
ATTATCATGTCTGCCGCCGCAATCGCGTTGAGACTCAGCATGCCGAGTGCGGGCGGTGTATCGATAACTATAAGATCGTATTGATCTTCAATTGTTTGTAGGGCTGAATGTAGTCTGAGTGGCAGAGGCCCCAATGTAGATTCATGGCTTTTCTGCTCCTGTAGCATCTGCCAATCTGTGTACTGCAACGATAACTGCGCTGGAACTACATCGATTTCGTTCCAGCGCGTATGCTTAATCGTGCGCGTTATGATTTCTGGGTTGGTTGTTAATGCCGGGCCGATGTCCTCTCCGGAGTCCACGTTCAATCCTGGCACTAACCCAAAAGCCGTAGTAAGCGTAGCCTGGGGATCAAGATCGATTACTAGCATACGCATCCCTTCGCGCGCGGTATAGTGGCTCAAGTGGAGGGCGTGGCTTGTTTTTCCGACGCCCCCCTTAAGATTACTGAAAATGATCCGTGCACATTTCCCATTTGAAATGTCGTCGCGCTTCAAGGCACGTCTTATCTGGTTGACTTCATTGTAGTTATATATCCGACGATCCATTACGCCCACACGATGCGTGCGAGGTTTATCCAGCGTTCCATCATTCTCTTTATCGCGTATATGCTGACTGGTGCAGCCAATCAATTCCGCAGCCTTCTCAATGCCAAATTCTGGAAGTTCCCGTTGTTCATGATCGCGTTCTAAGTAGGTCTGCAGATCATTAAGCAATTGACGACCTCGCTGAGCGGCATTATCAGCCAGTTGAGATAGGTCAAAACCTGAAATAAGCATAGTAGTGGCGCCCAACTTTTTTGTTGGCTATTTTATACATATTTTGCGGGTTTTTAGCAAACGAAATACAATTATGCCAAATTTCTCACCGGTGAGAAATTTTCAGCGAGACTAATTGCTTCAAGACGCTTCCCCAAATCAGGGACCGAAGTTTGCTATTAATGTGAATTGTCATGATGCCGTAGCTTGCCGCAGGTGGCTCGATGATCAGCTTCGACAGTACGCTACTGATTACTTGAAAGCATCGGAATTTTCATCATCCGAAAAAGGGAAAATTATGGCGAGGCTTATCCTTTTCGTTTGTATTGACAAGTACGCTCCATCTCTTTCAGGGTTAATAACACTTTCCAGTTCGGTACCTTGATACCGTTGTATATAGGGCGCGTCCATGTCTTTACAACTGGGTCCATTGCACCGTTGTTACAACAAGCCTGAATCGAGTTTGGCAATGCTGGTATCGCTTACTCAGTGAGTTCGAACGTCATGCCGGCATTTGCCTTTAGCCGCTCAATAAGCTGTGTTCCCATGCTGGAGGCCGGCGTCCAGAATCCACCACCGACATTGAGTGCATCCGTGTCTTTGGCAAGACAGACGGCGCTTTCGCCAAGCATTTTACAGGTCGCTCCGTAACCGGGATCGCGGTCAGCGGTGACTTTAGCTCGCAGATCCAGCGATGCATCCTCAGGATGTTTGCCGATCAGGATAATCTCAAAATATCCTTGTTCACGCTGTTCACGGGATGGGCCTTCACCGGGTTGGGGGAACAGCCACTTATTCAAAAGTGCCCGGGAGGGTCTGAACGACGTGCTGAGCAAAAACCCACCGAGCGCTGCCGTCAATGCTGTTGCCTTGGCCAGCCCCAATGGACCGGTTCCCATTGTCACCGCTTCGCTGTAACGGAAGTGGCTGCCGTAAGCATTATTCATCAAAGCATTGCTGCGTCTGACGACACGCGTGTTAATCGACGCCATTACGAAAGGCGCCGTCCAAGTCCTGATATCCACGTCCCATGCGGGCACTTGTTGATCAGGTCCATCTGGCCCCGAGCGGGCGCCTTCCGGGTTCAGGGCGTAGGGGTTACCCAGCGCGCGGCGCGCGACTGGATCATGCTTAGCCTCCTCCAGGGCGTTGAGCATACTGGCGAACGTTCCGCCGCTGAAAGTGCCTTTCATTTTACGAACACGCAGTTTGACCTCATGGCACGGTTGTCCATGTCGCTCTCGCATCACCTGGTTGATGAGTAGGCAGCCAAGATCTGACGGAATGGAATCGAAGCCGCAGGCATGGACGATGCGAGCGTCGGATTCTTGAGCCTGCCGTTGGTAGGTGTCAATCATCCGCTGCATCCAATGCACCTCTCCCGAGAGGTCGCAGTAGTGGGTACCATGGCGCACGCACGCGGCGACCAACTCCGTTCCATACTGGGCGAACGGCCCTACGGTGGAACAGACGACAGCAGTATTCGGCAAAAACTTGTCCAGCGATGCGGGATCATTGCTATCGCCGATCAGGATAGGCAGGGATTCGGCAGCGCCACCCAGTTCGGCGCGGATCTGTTTGAGCTTTGCTGGGTTACGTCCGCCGATTGCCCAGCGTAGATCACCGTCAACGCCGTACCGGTCAAGCAGGTATTCCGCGACCAGCCGCCCGGTGAATCCGGTTGCACCCCAGACGACGATATCAGAGCACGTGATTTTTTGTCATGACAAAATAGTTGCTATTACCAGTCGCCTGTGGATTATTTGGGAGTGATCCAAAAACCGGAAAGTCGGAACTGCTGTTTATTCGGAGATGACCTCGTGAGGTCCATAGGGTCGCCGACGATGTGCATCCTGCCAGACGGCTGCGGGCATCTCAATAAGCGGGCGCAACGTGTAACCACTTCGGTAGTAAGGTGAGCTGGCATCGTGGCAATGCTCTTCCCGGTGTGAGTAGCCAGGTAACGGCAATCCATGCCAATGGTAATCGGTGCAGTAAGGGCACCATACCGCGACCCTATAGCCCCGCACAAAACCCATCAAAGCAGGAATATCGTCATTGGCGGCGAGACTATTCATGGGCCTGATAGCTGCGCTCGATAGTTTCGATATAATTTCTGGGCACGTTGCAACTGTTTGGAAGAAAGGCGTTGAGAAAGGGTTGCCCGAGCATTGATGGCGTCCCAATCATCTTGTTCGGCTGCCAGACTCAACCAGGCATGAGCCGCACTGGCATCAGCCAATACACCGCGGCCAACCAGATGGAGTAGGCAGAAACTGAACCGAGCCGGGGCATGCCCTGATGTGCCGCCAGACCTAGCTAATGTACGGCCAGCTTATCATCGCGGGTGGCATCGAGCGTGTAATAACTCCCAATTTCGTATTGTGCGGCGGGGTGACCCTGTGTAGCGGATTTCCACATCCACTGTAATGCCAGTGTTTCATCCGGTGGGATAGAGGTCCCCTAGCGTCAAGCCATGGCAAGTCGATACTGGGCCTGGGCATTGTTTTCTTCTGCTTGAGTGCGCAGCATGGCCAGTGGGTCATCTTCTGCGGCAACGTCTTGGGAAGCGGGTTTATTGCAAGCGACAAGCAGCAACGATAGCAACGCAATGCCTGCCCGTACAGACCACGTGGTGCGTTGGCTACCCACCTTATCTCTGGAAAAATATCACGCCATGCGCTACGTTAACGGTGGCTCCATTGCAAAGCCAAATCGCAGAAAGGCGTTCGCTGGATTGCGGATGCTTTTCGGTAACGTAACTTGAGTGAGCCGAGATTGATTTTAAGTTCAGCTGCTTATCCTCGGTCGCACCCCATAGGAATTTGCCAACTGGTTGGCGGTATCTCGTCCTTTAAAAAATCATCCACGGGAATCGTTTCACCAGTTACCCGCTCGATTTCCCGCACTGACACCAAGTACTTGTCCAAATCTTTGTATCTAATCGGCGCACTGTTCGGTATGAGCCAGGCGATCACCCGATCTGGACGGATAATCACCTTCCAGAATTGATCAGGTGTTGCGATGCCATGGGACTCGACAAAGTGGTCGTTGCTCGTGTCATTGCCCCATAACGCTCCGCCCAGAACTAGCAACTCGTCAATATCGCGGTAACACTCGACAATCATCTCGGTGTGTTGCCATGCACCGCGATTCATACTGGCTGTCTGCGGCAAGATATTAGTCATGGTGTTGGACTGCCGGATGGCTTCAGCCGAGTGATCCAAATGATTGGCAGGCACCAGATGCCCGCGATCATAAGTTGGTGTTTCCCCAGTGGGCCTTTTGTAGCTTCCTGTTGAGGTTTACTGACACTCGGGTGGCACTTGAGGATCGAGGTGGAAGCTACTCGACCGGGGATGGTCTCCCGTGTCCCGTTGTGCGTTATAGCGGAACTTTACAGCACCCCGTTTTTCACAGTCGAGCCAGACTGTGAAGCCGCCCGTATAATCCAATCGCAGCACTTCAGCCGTGGCCGGAACAACGATGATCAGCGCAAGCATCAAAACAATACTATGTCTGCTATTCATATGGTTACTATTCCTAGGGGTTACCCACCAATCTATCCAACGCTACCTTCAAATCGCCATCCTCAACTTCAGCCAACCACATCAGGTCCTCACGCCATCGAAGCCGCAAGTCATTTTCCAACTGAACGGCCGCTTTGCGGTTGCCTGTCAATGCCAAGGTCCAAGGGGTTTCAACGAGCGGACCACGAGTTTCATCAACCACACCCATCGACCTCATATTTATTGTGATACCGCATCATCGGGATGCAACGGTGTCGGAGTGATACCCAACACGACCAACATCGAATCCTCCATTTCAGCCATATAAAGGTACCCAATCCCCGGCACGTAGGTCACCAACAAGGGATTTCCGTTGTCACGCCATCCAATACGGCCTGTGTGGGCTGCACGCCTAACCCGACTGATTCAAACGAATTGAGCGGGGCGACGAACCCCATGCGAATCTGTCGAATGAACTGCTCAAACGGGGTGAGCGGCGAACCGCTGGTAATATCCTCCAACAACTGCCTCTGGAGATCGCCGAAAACATCGTTAATGATGGCACAGCCAGCGCCAAACAGATCATCGAGCGAAAAATCCTTCAATGCTTCGATCAGATCGCGAATCTTCTCATAGGAACTGCCCAGCCTCTTCCACAGTTCATCGAAGATAAAGAGGTTGATGGTACATACCCCACCATAGCCATCTTTTTGCGGATTCTTAACGGCGATAATCGGGTCAGTTTCCGGGTAGCCTAACTGCGTGTCGGAGATCTTGCGGGTAATCTGACTACCGGCTAACGCGGCCTGTTTGAGTGTCACGTCAATGTTGGGATTGCAGGGTTCATCGTCGCTGTCCCAGTCCCATTCCCCGGCAATGGGGTCATAAAACGGCGGCGGTTCCAAGCGAATCGTCCCGTCGGGATCAACGTACAGGCTCCACCCGTCATCGATGGCATCCAGGATGTCTTGGTTTATGCAGACGGTATCGTCTAACCGAATCGGTCGTTCGGACGGGCATTCGAGTACGCGCGGGAAACCCATTGCATGGCATTCCGTTCTGCCTCAATCCCATACCAAATCAAATCCTCATCAGGCATAGGCGCATCACCGATGCCGGGTTGCGGCGTGGGTTCAGGCGTTATTGGTGTACTCGGCACCAAGGGGGCTGGTGTTGGCGATTGGCGAGGAGTCACAGCAGGTGGTGGGGGCGGAGTGGAATCTGAATAGCCACCGCCTAACGGCGGAATGGCTAACCCCGATAGCGGCAAAACCAGTAATGCGTAAGCCGCAGCAGCAAACACCCAATCATGTCGTCGGTTGCCCATAACGTGAATCATCTCGAAATGTATTTGCTTTTAAAGTATTAGTGCTATCATAAATATAACATAATATTTTTTGATTGATCACGCTAGAGGCACCCTATGCCGACAGGAATAACAATGCTGGAAACGTTCAGGGAAAGCTTCCCTGGATTGACGCAATTGCTCACGGCCCTCGCCTATCTGTTCGGGATGATTGCAGGCACACAGGCCGTATTGCTGTTCCGCCGTCGGCAACACGATCACAGCATCACGTCAGCCGCCATCATCACGAGCTTCCTGACGTGCGCCACCTTCCTGTATCTCCCCACGGCGATTGACGCGGGTCAGGAAACCTTTTTGGGTCACCAACGATTCTCAGTTACTCAGCCGGGAGCGCCGTCTCCAAAGAAGGTCAAGTGGTGCTCGACACCGTGCTGCAGTTTGTTCAGCTGGTTGGTCTATGGGCGTTCATCTGGGGCTTCGTGCTATTGAGGCGCGCGCACGCACGAGTCTTTGAGCCGACCCAGAATGGCAAGGCGTTAACCCACATCATTGGCGGGATTTTTTGCCTGAATATTGTGGCCAGCCTGCAGTTGCTGGCCGAGACGTTTGGCCTGGAACAGCTCTTGAGCTACATCATTGTGCCGGGCTAAAGACCGTGGACGGCGGTGATCCGTCTGGTGCTGCGTGTTCAGCGCAGCGGGTAATGACAGTGAGGAGTAGACGTATGAACCTGAGCAATCACGGTATGACGATTCCAGCGGTGCTGGGCGCGGTGACCACAGTGGTGGTCACTGGACTTGCGCTGTTAATCGAACCGGCGTTAGCGGATAACGCGGGGGAAATTGGTGAGCATCTGGCGAGTCAAGGAGAAGGGTTGGGTAAAGCCATCTCGACAGGCTGTTATGTCGGCGGGATGGCCGCAGGCGGTGGGGGCTTTCCTGAAATTGAAGGCGAACCGGGATAGTCCGCAGCAAAATCCGTTGTCCCATAGCGCGGTACTCGGCGTGGTGTGCGCCGGTTTGCTGTTTTTGCCGCAAACGTTCAAAACCGCAGGCGATACGATTTACGATGAGAACGCGACACAAAATGTCGTGTCGGGTACCACCGCCATAGGCAATTAACTCCTGTGAACCCGCTACTCGTCCAACTGCTTGCAGCGTCGCCGCCGTTATCCACGGCGGTAGACCATCCCGTTGACTGCTGTGCTGGCTGTGGCCAATCCGCTGACCCGGACGATTATCAGCGGATTGGCCGGTGGCGGGCCGCTTTGTCTGATTTGCCGCCTCGGGTATCTGGCGGCTTGGCAGCCCGAGCGCGTTCGCCTCGCGTTGATTCCCGAACTCCACCAAGGCGCATTGAATGCGGTGGTGATCCGCATGAGGGTGACCTTGCTAGAACGGCAGGATCAGGCGCAGCCCATACCGGGACCTGCCGCCCCGCCAGCCGCTGAGATCATGCGCCAACACAACCTGCTGACCCTGCTTCAGCAACGAGTCACTGACACCCAACGCCTGATTCCTTTTACAGTCTCCCCGCATCTGTTACGGCAAACCCTACTGGCACTGCCGGACGCCACCCGAGAATCCTTGCTGGCGGAACTCGCGGGCTTGCGGTATCTGCCTGGCCCCGATGATCGTGAGGTGGACCGGTTCTGTCTTTGGCAACTGCACCAGTGGGACCAAACACCCTTTTTGGAGAGCAACAATGAGCCGTCTACGCGCTGAAGTGTGGGGTCTATTTGCCCAGTTGTTTGGCTTGGATGTTGAAGCCTATTCCAGTTTGGCAACAGTGGAAGATGACGAGTCCTTTGTCACTAAAGAAGGCGGCTTGATGAGCCTGATTCAGTTGCGCGGACACCTGCGGGTGGTTGGCGACCAGGAACTCAATACCCTGACCCAGCAACTGGAAACCCTGCTCGGCTCGGTGCTGGGTGCGGGGAGCTACCACAGTATCGACATCGTTTTCAGCAGTGACCCCGCAGCGACAGGAGACGAAATCACCCGGCTGTTGCAACCCAGTGCGCGCACCGGCGCCCGTCTGCAACTTAATCTTGACGATTTGTTTGCCGAACGCATCCGTCATTTACCCCACTTTGCTTGCCATGAAGCGCACTACCTGGTGGTCTGGACCTATCCGGCAGGTTTGCCGCGTTCTACCCGCCGCCAAGCGCGTCAAGAGCGTCGGCGACTCATGGACCGCCTAAAAGCGCCTCCTTTGACCCGCGATAACCAAGACCCCTATGCGGGTAACGCCTATCTGACCGATCCGCATCGATCGCTGGTGCGCACGTTAATCTCGGAACTCACGGCGTTCGGGTTCGAACTCGCCGTATTGCCGATTGCGGCGGCCTGTCGTCACATGCGCGCCGAAGCCGATGCGGAATGGACGCCCGAGGAGTGGCTGGCGCTACTTCCCGGTGGCCCGGTTTCTGCCCCGCGCGAACAACCGGATGGCCAAATCGATGCCGCCGATTGTTGGTTACCCGCTATCGGTAGTCAATTGGTCCCACGGGGGTTGGAGATACTGGACTACCGCACGGTGCGGGTGGGCGACCGCCTGTATCAACCGTTCTTTGTCGATTTGCCTCAGTTGACGGAGGTGCAACGGTTCGAACGGTTACTGGATCGGGTCCGCCATGAGCGCATCCCCTGGCGGTTGATGATTCGGCTGACGGGGGGTGCGGAAACGTGGCTACTGTCCCGCCATCGTTGGGCGGGTCTGCTCAATTTGCTGGCCATCAAAACAAGTTGATTCACGCCGCAGTCCAGGCACTGCGCCGTTACGTCCATGAAGGCGGGGTCGCCGTGCGGGTACAAATGACGATGACCTCCTGGGTCAACACCCAAGACCCTATGCTCGCCGGTCGCTCACACCAAGAAGAGTTACGCGCCCGCACCGCGCATCTGGCCGCGCATATTCAAACCTGGGGCGGGTGCACGGTACGGGAGAGCACCGGTCATCCGGTCAAAGCCTGGTATTCCACGCTCCCCGGTGTGAGCCAGATCAACATCGGCAACCGGTATGCCGCACCACTGGCGGACATACTAAAGACCATTCCCATTTACCGACCGGCCTCGCTGTGGTCCGCCGGTGCGGTGTTATACCGTACCCGCGATGGCCGCTTATTTCCGTATCAGCCCGGTTCGGCCGAACAAGGGACGTGGAACGAATTGTATTTCGCACGACCCGGTTCCGGTAAATCCGTAGCGATGAATGCCAATAACCTGGGCTTGATCCTGGGTCCGGGCTTTCGCGAGTTACCGTTTGTGCGGATTATTGACATCGGTCCGTCCTCGGAAGGGCTGATTTCCCTGGTACGGGAAGCTTTGCCAGCGGACCGCCGCTTTGAGGCACAATTTCATGCGCCCCAGAATTTACCGCAATGGGCCATCAATCCGATGGATACCCAGCTGGGCATGCGGGTACCCGTCCCCCTAGAGCGGGCGTTTCTGGTGTCGTTCATCAGCTTACTGGCCACCTCCCCCGGCGACAAGAATCCGCCCGAAGGCGTCGCCGATCTTACCGGATTGGTGATCGACCTGGCGTATGACCATTACGCAGATGACCAAGCGCCCAAACTTTACGCGGTTGCTCAGGATGATGCGGTCGATCACGCGTTGCAGGTTCACAACCTAACGCTGGATGAGCGGCCCACCTGGTGGGAAGTGGTCGATGCGCTATTTGATGCCGCGATCTGCCGGCGGCGATTCGTGCGCAACGCCATGCCGTACCGTTGTTAAGTGATCTAGTGGCCATTGCGCAGTTTCCCCAAGTCCAACATCTCTATGGCGAACGGATGCGCTTGGAAGACACCGCCGAATCGCCCATTCAGTTGTTCAATCGGGTTATCTCCGCCAGCACGCGGGAATGGCCGATGCTGGCGTATCCCACCCGCTTTGATTTAGGCAATGCGCGGGTTGCCAGTCTCGATGTCGCCGCCTTGTGTGGTGACATGACCGCGGTCGGTCAACGGCAAACGGCTATCGCTTATATGCTGGCGCGGCATGTTTTGGGGCGTGATTTGTTTCTGGATGCGCAAACCGCGACGCTGGCTCCACCCCGCTATCGAAGCCACCATCAAAACGTCGTTGAAAAGCTATTGGCCTATCCCAAGAAGTTTTGCGCCGACGAGAAACATCGCTGTGGCAGCAGTTCGGCGATCAATGCGCAGTTTGTCCGCGATATGCGTGAAGGCCGTAAAGCCAATGTGCAAGTCGCGTTAGCCAGCCAGATTCTGGAGGATTTCAGCGATGAAATGGCGGAACTGGCCACCACCGTCTACATCATGGAGTATGGCAGCGACGAAACCGCCGAGGATGTCCGTGCCAAGTTTTCCTTATCCCCCTCCGCTTTGGCGCAACTGCGCATCCACGGCACCGGACCCACTGCCGCTGGTGCGCCGTTTCTCTGCGCCCTACGGACCAAGCGCGGGCTAATCTCGCAACTGCTTTATCTGACTACCGGGCCTATCGAACTCTGGGCGTTATCGACGACTGCAGAAGACCGTGTCCTCAGACAACGCCTATACCAGCGGTTCAATCCCCGGCTGGCCCGTGCGGCGCTCGCTCAAGCGTATCCCGGTGGCAGTATTAAAGCCGAACTGCAACGGCGCCTCGATAGCCAAGCTCACGCTGGCCTGGACCGGGAAGCCCTGCTGGCCGCCATCGAAGATGAAGTGGCCGACGTTGCGACACAACTACGCGCGACCGGTAGCGGTAACGACCTGCACTGGGTCGCCTGAGTATGAACAGCTAGATACTAACCCCAAATACGAGCCACGGTCCTCGACAGCGAGGTTAGCCGTAGAATGCTATGGCTATAATATTTTCTATTATAACTATAGCTCACACATAACATGAGGTGATCCATGCCAATCCGACTCAGACGCAGAATCGTTGTCACACTCTTGACTGGTCTGGCCGTGAGCGGTTGTGTCACCGCACCACCGGTCGCCACTCCGGAACAGGTGAACGAGCAACAACGGATGCTAGCCGAATCGTCACAACGGATAGCCGATGCGCTGGCGAAAGTGGCCATTGTCGAACAGGCCGCTTCCGGCGTGTACGCGCAAGCCATTACACCTGAATTCGTACCGTCTGATTTGCAACTGCGGGTTGCCGTCAATTATCAGGGCGACGTAAAACCGCTGGTCTACCAGTTAGCGCAAACCGTCGGCTATGAGGTGAAAACCTACGGTCGTTCTTCCTTGCTCACGC
>JAAUQA010000477.1 GCA_012032855.1 Candidatus Competibacteraceae bacterium | reverse complement strand
CCATCCCGGCCCTCTTTGATCCCTCAATATGTTGTTTTGTCTTTCGCCTATCGCATTGCACCCGGATCATGTGCGGGTCAAAAAGCGTTGACTTTGCAATCGGTTTCCCGCTGTGAGCTGCAGCCTACCCAACAATGCTGCGCCAACGCGCTGGGGTTTGGTGCTTTTTTGATTTACAACAATAGGCTACCTATACTAATCATCATCCCTGTAATAGTAAATGCTGGGTTTGTGCAATCGGTGTCAATGGGCCGGGATGGCCCTCTTCAAGCCTACAGGCAGGTATTCACGGTATCCTCTGGAACGAGTTGCATCAGTCTTGTGTTATATAAACATTGCCTGTGACGTCGATAACATCTGCGACACCCGTAACGTTTGTGCAGGAGTCCCGCCGTGATAAACCGATACGTTGTCCTTTTGCCGTTGTTTTGTTTGCCATAGCGTCCAGCGGTGCTGTTTTTGCCCAATCATGGTCTGATCTTGTGCTCGTGAAAATCGCCGACGGGCTCGATAGGCCAGTCGTGGTACGCCATGCCGGTGACGGTAGCGGACGTCTCTTTATCGTCGAACAAGCGGGGATAATCAAAATCCTCGCTAAAGGCGCGGTTCTACCAACGCCGTTTCTCGACATTCGATCCTTAGTCAAATCCGGCGGCGAACAGGGTTTGCTGGGTCTGGACTTTCATCCCGATTATTCGGCCAACGGCTACTTCTACGTCAACTACACTCGCAGCAACGGAGCCGGCAATCTTGACCGTACCGTAATTGCCCGTTACAGCGTCTCCGCCGATCCGAATCGGGCTGACCTCGATTCAGCGCTGGTGCTTATGGAAGTCGAACAAGATTTCGGTAACCACAACGGTGGTGATATTCATTTTGGGGCGGACAGTTATTTGTATATCGGCATGGGTGACGGCGGCAGTGGCGGAGATCCTAATAATCGCGCCCAAACGCTGGACACGTTACTCGGCAAGATGCTGCGCATTGATGTCGACAGCTCACCCCAGAATCAGCCTGATACGCTGTGCGGTCTCAATGCCGGCGGTTACAGCATACCGTCCGACAATCCCTTGGTCGGCAATTCAGACGCTTGCCCCGAGATTTGGTCCTGGGGATTGCGTAATCCCTGGCGTTGGAGCTTCGATCGCCAGACCAACGACCTATTCATCGGCGATGTCGGGCAAAACCAAATTGAGGAAATCGATTTTCAAGCGGCGTCCAGCGGCGGCGGGGAAAACTACGGCTGGAGTTGCATGGAGGGCAATACGGTTCAGAACTTCAATCCCTGCCTACCCGACCCGCTGACCCCCGCCCATTATTGCTTATGATCACAGCCTGGGTTGTTCGGTCACCGGTGGTTATCGGTATCGTGGTTCCCGTATCGGCGCATTACAGGGAGTGTATGTCTACGGCGATTTCTGTTCCGGCCGGATCTGGTTTGCTTCACACACTTCGGATGGATGGTCGAGTACCTTGTGGCGGGATACGGACATCAGCATCAGCAGCTTTGGAGAAGACGAAAGCGGCGAACTGTATATTGCCGATTTGAGCGGCGGAGCGATCTATCGTTTGGACAGCCCGATCATTGTCAGCATTGAAGAACCGGCTGCCAATACTACGATGAGCGGGGTTGCCAATTTGCGCGGCTTTGCGACGACGCCATTTGATGACTGTCCTATTGATCGCGTTGAACTGTTCATCGACGGCGAGCCGCGCGGTGATATCCCGCTCGGCGGTTCGCGGTCCGATGTTTGCGAGGTATTTAATCATCCTGACTGTGCAACTTCCGGCTTTTCCCAAGCGATTAACTACAGTAACTTCGATGCAGGTGCACATAGTTTCAGAGTGAAAGCAGTGGATTGCCTGGGTAACTTCGTTGAAACCGGTGTTTTATTCAACACCAATCGATTCGCTACGCCGTTTATCTCCGATAGCAACGCCGTCAATTTGCTGGCCTCTCAGGTATCAATCAATCCAAGCAGTGGAGGGTTAGATAAGCGTATTTTTTGCAATCCGTGTTCGCCGACGGAAAATGCTATGACGTCACACTGGATTATGCTACGGAAATTCAGGGCTGGAAGATCGTTGCGATACAGGACGTGGCGGATGCGGAATGCTTCTGAACCGTGATGAAATTACTCGGCACTTCGAATGCTGGTGGTTTTAACTATGCTTATCGTTCAACCTTGGTGTCCATTTACCCATAGATTTAAGAGCCGAGTTCATGCGCACGATTTTATTGATTCTTGCCGGGCTGTTCCTGTTCGCCGCGACCGATGCCGTTGCCGAACAACCCTATGCAGGAAAAAAGATTCTTTACATCAATTCCTATCATTTGGGTTATGGCGGTAGTGATCCGATAACCCAGGGCGTTGAAAAGGTGTTGGGAGAAACCGGCGTTGAACTGAAAATCATATACATGGATACCAAACGCAACTCCGGCGAGGAATTCAGTCAACAGGCAGCCTTGCAAGCCAAGGCGGTCATTGAAGAATTCCAACCCGATGTGGTCATCGCCAGCGACGACAATGCCTCTAAATATTTGATCATGCCTTATTACAAGGATGCAGAGCTGCCCTTCGTATTTTGTGGGGTGAATTGGGATGCGTCGGTCTATGGCTTTCCTTACAAAAACGTCACAGGCATGATTGAAGTGGCGTTGGTTTCAGAAATCCGTCGACATCTCGACAACTACGCCAAGGGCAAGAGAATCGGATTCATTGCTGCCGATACCTTATCAGAACGAAAAAATCTCAATTATTACGTCGAACGCTTCAATATCGATTTCGAAAAGATTTATCTAACCAAAACCTTCGCCGAGTGGAAGGAAAAATTTCTGAGTCTGCAAGACGAAGTCGATATGATCATGATGACAACTAGTGCCGGTATACCGGATTGGGACGACGAAGCCGCGAAAAACTTTGTCGAGGAAAACATTCGCATCCCGGTCGGGGTGGAACATCTCTGGGAAATGCCATTGGCCTTGATCGGTGTGACCAAAGATTATGAGGAAATGGGCATTTGGTCCGCCCATGCAGCGCTCAAAATCCTGGATGGAGTATCACCCGACCGCATCCCCATCGCCGCCAATAAAAACGGCTACCTCTGGTTCAATAAACGCATCGCCGCCAAGCTGGGCATCGACGAGGTGCCGCCGTTGGCGCAGATCGTCGATTAGCCCGCGGTTCAAGTGAAAATCTTGCCCGGATTCATGATCCCGTTCGGATCGAACACCTGTTTCAATCCGCGCATATAGGCGATCTCGGTCTCATCCCGCGTGTAGTGCAAATAGGGCTTCTTGGTCAGCCCGACCCCGTGTTCGGCGGAGATACTGCCGCCGTGTTTGCGCAGGGTGTCGAACAACAGCTCGTTCACCGCCTGACACTTGCTGACAAAAGTCGCCTGATCCAACTCATCCGGCTTTAATACGCTGATGTGCAGATTGCCGTCGCCGATATGGCCAAACCAGATCACCTCAAAGTTGGGATATTCGTGTGCCAACAGCCCCTCAATATCGTGTAGAAAAGCCGGAACTCCGGACACCCGCACC
>JAAUQA010000476.1 GCA_012032855.1 Candidatus Competibacteraceae bacterium | reverse complement strand
GCGGTGGACCGGGTACCGGTGACAAGGCAAGCGCAATGAGGTCGTCCACCTGGTTGTGGTAATAACGCACATCAACCGCCAAGTTGTAGCGCGGAAATTCACCCAAGTAGGCCAGTTCACTGGCCACAATAGTTTCCGCGCCAATATCCCCCACATTGGCGATGATTTCACTGGTCCAATCGGTTTCTGCAAAAGAGGGCGTGCGAATACCGCGTGCTATCCCCAAGCGCAGGGCATGGTGGTCAGCCAAGCGATAATGCACAGCCAGCCGAGGCGAGAGCTCATAGTCTCCAGTGAGTGTGTTCCGCTCCCACATGGCGCCCGTATTGATTAACCAGTGTTTATCCAGCCGCCATTCGAGGTGCCCGAATAGGCGTCCAGCCGTATTATGTTCCCGGTTGACAAAGCGGGTGATAGCCGTTTGATCTTGGTTATCGACCTCATCGCGACGGATACCAATCCCGCCGATTACCCTCAAATTGTCGTGTGCAGCAAAGCGATGGCGTAATTCCAGATCATAGCGCTCAACTTGATAATCATCTTGCTTAGCGAGTCCTGGACAGGGTGCTAACCGGCGGTATTCTGCCAGCGAATCTACCCGTTCATAATAGAATTGCAGGGTTGTTTGGCGATCGGGGTGGGGTGTTGTCGTAGCGCAATTGCCCGTAAATATTGCGTAAGTTGCGCGTGTGCGGGGGAAAGCAGGCTTCAAAGGGATTTTGCAGGATGTTGAATTGCCCGGCGACATACCCTTGCCCTAAATCAGTGTCTTTATAACCGACCGATGCGGTGATATGTTGAGTGGGCGTCGGATGCCAATCGGCCCGTCCGGAGAGGTAACGTAACCGCCGGTCGTCTTCCCGAGTATCAAGGCCGTCGTCGGCACGATAGGCACCGGACAATCGATAACTGAGCGATTCCTGCGTGTCGCTGTACCGCCAGTAAGTATCGCGAATATGGTTTTCGCCAACCCGCACTTTGCCATAAAAACCACTGTCCTCAGCGGCATGGCGGGTGGTGATGTTGATTGTCGCCAGGAACGCATTAGCCCCATCAATAGCCGCATTCGGACCACGAACGAATTCTATGCGCTCAATGTCTTCCACTTCCAGCGGCAAGCTTTCCCATAATACGCCGCCGAAAAATGGGTTATACACCGAGCGACCATCGACCAGGACCTGCATACGCGATGACAGATTGCTATTCAGGCCCTGGTAATTGACGACCGGATTATTCGCATTCTCAAAGGCCACGGTGACGCCCGGAACCCGACGTAACACCTCCGGAATGGTGCGTGCACCCATCGCCGTGATTTCCTCACGGGTGATGACGGTCACTGCCGCTGGCGCTTCGTCAGGCGGTTGCGCTAATTGGGTGACCGAGAGCACCATGGGCTGGGTCTGCCAGTAATCGGCTTCAGTGAGCACCGGCGATCCTGGTTCGGCCCTCCCTGTCATCGGTTCCAGCAATAGGGTGCCTACCAAGAGTGCTCGGGCATCGAACGGTATGCGGCAAAGCGACGACGGAGTAGCCATTATTGACTCACCTCCAGCGAGGTTGGCGGATTCTGCAGCCCCCAAAACCGTGCGCTGTGGTAGCTGGCACAAATTCCGACATCCAACAGATAGTCACTCGATACGCCGCACTGTGCGATCTCTTTGCCCGGAGCAATCGGCTGACCGTGGCTCATCCCCGTGATCTTATAGGTTTCCAAACGCGGTGTACCCGCCTGATCGTGGTATGCCGCATGCGGGAATCCGTGAACGTGATCCTGTACTTCCGGTTGCTATCGATGCCGAACACCGCGCTCCACTGTTCCAGCAACTCCTGTTGGTTCATCTCAACGACCCAGCCATCCTCATCACCCTGCCACAGCGAAAGCTTGGCGGGCCGGCGAGCCAGCGAGAGTCCGGCCGTGGCATGCCGTACCTTTGCCTCCCACTCCGCAGCGTCCAAATCACGGCCCCACAACATGCACCAGAAACCACTCAGCATGCCGCTGGCGCAACCATAAGGTACGCCGGCCATAATGGCGCCTCCGGCGAAGACCTCCGGGTAGGTCGCCAACATCACGCTTGTCATCGCACCGCCAGCCGATAAACCGGTGATGTAGATCCGCTCCGGATTGATGGCATGGCGCGTCTGCAGGGCAGCAATCATCTGGCGAATCGACAGGGCTTCACCCTGATCACGGCTGGCATCGGTGCGTCGAAACCAGTTGAAACACCGCTGGCCGTTGTTGATTGGGCGCTGTTCCGGTAGCAGGAGCGCAAAGCGCCAGAGCACAGCATATTTCGCCCAACCGGTTTCATCATCGAAAGCCGCCGCGGTTTGGGTGCATCCGTGTAAGGCGACCACTAGCGGAACGCCCTCTGGAAGCTCATCGGGCATTCCAATAAACATCCTCAGATTGCCGGGATTGGAGCCGAAATCCGTTATTTCCTCAAGAGCCATTTCGGCTTGAGCTAAGGATGTGAATGGCAGGCCAAGCCATAATAAGATCGCAGCAAACAGACAGAGTGGGTAACTGACAATAACACTCGTTTTGTTCATTACCGAAGCCCTAGGAATGTGCCGATTTGGTGTTGGTACTCGGCGGGTTTTTCATACATCGGGAAGTGCCCACATTCATCGAAGAGCGTGAATTCAGCTTGGGGAATGGCCGCCGCCGCGACATGACCGTCGTTGACCGGTACCGTTTGGTCTTGACGGCCAAACAGAATGAGCGTCAGGCGCCTGGATGAGCGCCAAATCGTTGGAAAGATCGGTCGAACGGATCGCATTGGCTGTGAGGCTAGCGGCAATGTGGATGCCCGGTTGTAGCGCCATGTCCCGGTCTTTCGCCCAATCTTCGAATGGCAGCGCGTTCATCCGATAGAACCAAGGCCGGAACATGTAAGAGGCGTAGACCGGATGCTGTGCTAGCCAACGCCACAGCGCGTACCATCCGGGTTGTAGCGCCCCCAGGATGATCTGCGGGTAACTGACAAACTGGACCACGGGGGTCAATTGGCCCGTGACCACGCCAGCTACGCTGACGATTCTTGTGACTCGCTGGGGTGCCAGTCGAGCAGCAATGTAGCAAGCGATTTGGCTGCCCAAGGAATGACCTAGCAGCGCAAAGTGGTTTACCTCTAAAGCATCGGCTAAGCACAAAACGCGTCGCGCATGCGCCGCAATGCTGTAATCGCCAAGAGCCGGTTTATCGCTGTCGCCAAAACCGAGTAGATCCAGCGTAATACAGCGATAGGATGAACTAAGCCATAAAACGGTGTCTTCCCACACCCCTTGATAGGAGAGGAAACCGTGGACGAGGATCAACACGGGTGCGTCGGGAGGGCCGGTGACGGTGTAACTTAACCGTTGACCCGCTATCTCTATCAGCGCCTGTCGCATGATCAGTGCCTACGACGAAAGTGGCGCCGTTGCAGCGGAACATACTCAGGGTGTCCGCGCCTTACGACTTGCCGTGAATGGGGCGCTAAGCGGCTGAACCCAAGGCATGACAGAGATCCGAATGACGGAAACCAGGTTGCCGGCGCGTTCGGCAA
>JAAUQA010000475.1 GCA_012032855.1 Candidatus Competibacteraceae bacterium | reverse complement strand
AATGCGCCGTTGCACAACTCGGGGCGCTGATCGGTTTCAAGGGCGATCCGTTTTGTGTCCCTGGTGGATATGCTAACCTCCTCGTTGGAAGCGAGAAAGCCGGAGTGAGTCACGTCCCTCATGGAGAACAGCCCGAAACAGGAGTTGTAAGGCGGCATTGCCAAACCTTCGCATCTTACCTTGTGGGGTTCAGCAAGGCCCTTGATCGGAAGCAAAGGGAAGTGGGATACTTTCTGTAGGCAGTTGGATTTACTATCTTTATTGATCAGGTGTTCAAAAGCATGTTCTCCAAACGGCCAGTTTTTTTTTGCGTTGATAGTAGTTCTAATTCCAATAACGGGGGCGGCAATGGGATTATTCAGTGAACTGGTTTTGTTCTCGGATGTAGAGGGGGTTGTACTGAAGGATGGTGTTCCTGTTGAGGGGGCGGAGATTATGCAGGAAATTACCTATCAGGAACCAGGGAAAATTCCTAGTAAAACCGTGGAAACGACCCCAAACGGTCGGTTCACCCTAGCGCGTGTAACCAGGGGGTCTGGGTTAAGCCGGATCATTCCTGGGCAACCCTCCATTTTGCAACGGTTAGTGATACGCTACGATGGCAAAGAATATGAGGGCTGGCGCCACAACAAGAATTCCTACGAACTCAACAGCGAATTGGCCGGACAGCCATTGAGACTGATCTGTGAGCTTGCCAATACGCCTGAATTCGAAGGCAAGCACTATGGCATCTGTCGGGTAGCGTCGGAATAGGCCTGATCTGTATTTATCGGCTAGAGTAGCGTCAGAATACAGTCCAGTGCATCACTATAGGGAAGGGCAATGGCATTAGAACTCTCACCTAAACAGGCTGGCGAAATAGCAGACAGTACCTATGCACTAAGGTTGTCAGATAACATGATTGATGCGGCGGCTGGTGCTGCTTCTGCCCGCGGTGACTTCGGGATAGTGGATGGCCAACGCCTGACGGGCACAACTGGAGCTGGTCCAGTTCCCGCACGACCGGTTTTGGATATATCGCTTTCGGCAAGTCGGGGGCTCGACAAGGCGAATGCCTAGTGGCCATCCGCGGAACCGAAAAGAGTAGCGCGCACGACTGGTTGACCAATCTTCGTATGGCTGGTGTCCAGGGGCCTAGCGGGTACACTGTCCATACCGGTTTCTGGAAGCTCGCTTCGGGTATTTTGCCTCAAGTTCGGGAAGCACTTCGCGGGCGAAATCCTACCGTCATTCATGTCATCGGGCATAGTCTGGGCGGGGCTGCTGCTACCCTGGTGGCGGACGCTCTTCATGGCAGCAGCGTTGCGGGTGTCAAGCTTTATACGTTTGGCGCTCCGCGCGCCGGTGTCGAACTTCACGCCAGCGCATTAACCGGTAGACTGGGCCGGGAAAACATTTTTCGCGCCTATCACCATACAGACCCGGTCCCCATGGTTCCGGTCTTTCCCTATGCCCATGTCCCATATGAAGAGGAAGCCTGCTTACTACGAGGTTCAGGTACGTTGCTCTCCGTCAATGCTCATTTGATGCCGACCTATTTAAGCTCCGTAGGCGAACAGTCTTGGCGGCAACTACGCTTGGCGCAATCCCCCAAGCTCGACACTTTCGAAGCCGCCGACCGTTGGCTTGCCGAGGCGGCCCGTGGCGATAGCATCTCCATTATGCTTTCCGCAAGTGCACTACGTATGATCCTCTGGGCGCTCCGCTGGGTATTGCGCAAGGCGGGTGAGATGATCGGATACGCGTTGCTCGGTGGTGCGACGATCATCGACTACCTCGCCAAACTGATCTACCTGGGAACACTGCAATCAATCAGCCTCGCTCGTGCCGTGGAGAACATGATTGCCGCTATCCTGCGCTTCACTGGAAGGACTTTAGCCGCTGGAACAAAACTTACCGATGCGTTCATTCAATACGTATTGGAACTACTTTTCCGGACAGTTGCTACGGTTGCAATGCGAGCGGTTAATCAATTGCCTTGACCGAGTTCATCCGCTACAAATCCATCCCACCGGTGTATTCGTTTCCATCACTGGGTCATGTCGTGGGATGAATGGGTTTGCTGTGAATCAGCGGTTTATGAAAGCATAAGCACAGCCCGCCAATACCGAGAGTTCCCGGATCGGCGGGTACATCCATTAGTCCGCTACTCCCCTAACGCCGATGACGAATTAAATCATCCAGCTTTGCCCGCTGCGCATCGGTCAACACGGCATAGAATTCCTCGAACGGCGGGCGCACCTGACGTAACGCATCCAACCCCGTCGCCAGCATGGTCTCCACTCGCTCCAGGCGTTCCGGTGCGGCTTGAGAATCCTGAGGCCATTGTTCGCACGCCGTGGTGATCATTTCCCCACCGGCGTAAACCGCGTCGTTCAATGCGCTCCAGGCTGGTTCTTGTTGGGCCGTCAACTCCAGCGAATCCCGTACCTGCGCTAACATCCGTTCGGCGCGTTCAATCCGCTGTCCATTGCACACAGGCCAACCGCGCCGCCCATGCCAGCCGTGTCCATTGCCCCAGCCATGATGAAAATGAGAACCGGCATCGTCCACCGCCGCCCAACGGCTATGCGCGTCGGCCCGGCCTCCCCAAAACGCGGTCACACCGACCACCAGCAGTGCCGATAGGATAGAAATGGTCAATACTTGGAAGAAAGTCATGATGTACTCCTCGTGGCTTGCACGTCATTGCATGGAATCAAGCCCGGCGCCGAGTCGAGAAGCAGAATAATGGCCGCGTTTTGCGCAACGATTTCACCGCACCCGGTTTTTTGTAACAGTGTGTTGCAATAACGCGTTCGGAAACAATGCGTACACCTTGTTCTGGTTAACTCGATTGCAATCCCGAAATGTACTGAACTTATGTCCGCTTCGCCCCATATTTTGATTGTCGATGACGACCGCGAGATTCGCGATTTGTTGACCCGCTTTCTGGAAAAACACGGTTACCGCGTAACTGCTGTGGCGGATGGGCGCGCGCTATGGAAAACGCTGGCTACGGGGCGCTTCGATCTGCTGGTATTGGATCTGATGTTGCCCGGCGAGGACGGGCTAACGCTCTGCCGAAAATTGCGTACCGATTCGTCATTGCCGGTCATCATGCTGACTGCTTTGGGCGAGGAGACCGACCGTATCGTCGGCCTGGAAATGGGCGCGGACGATTATCTGGCCAAACCGTTCAATCCACGTGAATTATTGGCGCGCATCAAAGCCGTGTTGCGCCGCACCGGTCCCGCGCCTCGACCGGACCAAGCCTACCAGGGGAAAACATTGCAGTTCACCGGGTGGCGGCTCGACTTGGCGAAACGCGAACTCCACTCGCCGGATGGGGTTTTGCTGCCGCTCACGGCGGGCGAATTCGATTTGTTGACCGCCTTTGCCGAACATCCACAGCGGGTGTTGAACCGCGAACAATTGCTCGATCTGACCAAGGGCCGTACCGCAGCGGTGTTCGACCGCAGCATCGATGTGCAACTCAGTCGCTTGCGCCGCAAGATCGAAACCGATCCCCGCGAACCGGAACTGATTAAAACGGTGCGCAGTGGCGGCTATATCTTTACG
>JAAUQA010000474.1 GCA_012032855.1 Candidatus Competibacteraceae bacterium | reverse complement strand
CGAATCGGTTGATTTCTCCGCGGGATGAAGTGGTGGTCCGCTTGGAGAGCGCCGGTGGTCTGGTGCATGCCTATGGTCTAGCCGCTTCGCAACTGGCGCGTATTAAAGAGCGGAAGATCGGTTTGACCGTGGCGGTAGATAAAGTCGCTGCTAGTGGTGGTTATCTCATGGCCTGTGTTGCCGATCGCATTATGACTGCCCCGTTTGCCGTGGTGGGCTCCATCGGTGTGGTCTCGCAATTGCCGAATTTTAATCGCCTGCTCAAAAAGCACGATATCGATTTTGAACTGCTCACCGCCGGCGAATATAAACGGACCATGACCTTGTTCGGCGAAAATACCGATAAAGCTCGCCTCAAGTTTCAGGAAGAGCTGGAAGAAACACATCGGTTATTTAAGGAATTCCTCAGAACTTATCGAAGCCAGCTTGATCTGGATCGAGTGGCTACCGGAGAACACTGGTATGGCACCCAGGCTCTGGAGCTAAAGTTGGTCGATGAACTACGCACTAGCGACGATTTTCTGCTGGAAGCCAGTAAAGATGCCGCGCTGTATGAGGTCACCTATGCCAGTCACAAGCCGTTATTGACTAGACTGTCCAATCTGGCTGCGGCTGCGTTGACTCGTCAGTTTTTCGAGCCGCGGGTTTAAGTAACGCTAAAGTCATTTTCAGCGATTATTCTAAGGTAACAACAAAGCGATGGGTGAGACATCCTTAATGCGTCGTCAGTGTAGGGCTGTGCGAATCGGTTCGGTGATTGTGGGCGGGACCGCGCCTATTGTGGTGCAATCCATGACTAATACCGATACCGCCGATGTGGCAGCCACTGTTGCGCAAGTCGGTCAACTGGCCAAAGCCGGATCCGAATTGGTGCGTATCACAGTGAACAGTGAACAGGCCGCAAACGCCGTACCTGCTATCCGTGAACGTTTGGATCAACAAGGAATCACGGTCCCTTTAGTGGGGGATTTTCATTTCAACGGGCACAAGCTGTTAAGCCACGCTCCGGACTGTGCGCAAGCATTGGCGAAATATCGCATTAATCCGGGCAATGTGGGGCGTGGGAAGAAAAAGGATGAACAGTTTTCCACCATTGTGGAACTCGCCTGCCGCTATGAAAAACCGTGCGCATCGGGGTGAACTGGGGCAGTCTGGATCAGGAGTTGGTGGTGCAATTAATGGATGAAAACGCCCGCTGTCGGAACCGCGCGCTGCCGCCGAGGTGACCCGTGAAGCGTTGGTGCGGTCTGCCCTGGAAAGCGCCCGGCGTGCTGAGGAAATCGGTTTAGGACATGAC
The DNA here is from genome assembly GCA_012032855.1 of Candidatus Competibacteraceae bacterium. The sequence continues at coordinate 2,265 of JAAUQA010000474.1, read as the reverse complement.
CAAATCATTCTCTCCGCCAAGGTCAGTGCTGTGCAGGAATTAATTGCCGTTTATGGTGCTTTGGCGAACCGCTGCGATTATCCACTGCACTTGGGTTTGACCGAAGCCGGGATGGGGGCCAAAGGTATCGTTGCATCCACTGCTGCATTGGCGGTGTTATTGCAACAAGGCATCGGTGACACGATTCGCATCTCGCTGACCCCGGAACCGGGTGGCGCACGCACGCAAGAAGTGTTGGTCGCGCAGGAAATCTTGCAAGCGATGGGGTTACGTTCGTTCACCCCTCAAGTGATCGCCTGCCCCGGGTGCGGACGCACGACCAGTGACTATTTCCAACGACTGGCGCAGGAAATCCAATCTTATTTGCGCCAGCAGATGCCGATTTGGAGCACTCATTATCCCGGCGTGGAAGAGATGACCGTGGCGGTTATGGGGTGCGTGGTCAATGGTCCGGGCGAAAGCAAAATGGCTAACATCGGCATCAGCTTACCCGGCACTGGGGAACGGCCTGTAGCGCCGGTCTACGTTGACGGTCAAAAAACCGTGACCTTGAAAGGGGAGAACATTGCGGCCGAGTTTCAGAAAATCGTCGATGATTATGTCGTGACTCACTATCGCGTAGACCACTAAATCGGAGCTTGTCGTTGAATCTACCCACGCTCCTCCAACCGCAGTTTCCGAACAATAAAACTAAAGCCTTGATCATGAGCTATGACGACGGCAGCGAACATGATCGCCGCTTGGTGGAGTTGTTTAATCGCTATGGCATTCGCGGGACCTTCCATTTGAATTCGGGCAAACTCGGTCAAGCGCATCACATTGGACCGCACGAAGTCAGCACGCTGTATCAAGGCCACGAAGTGTCCTGTCATTCAGTCACCCATCCTGATTTAACGCAACTGGATGACGATGCTATTCGGCACGAGATTGGGCAAGACCGGCAAACACTTGAAGATTTAACAGGCTATTCCGTGCGCGGTTTAGCTTATCCATTCGGGACATATAACGAACGCATCTTGGTGCTCCTGCCGGAACTCGGTATCGAATATGCGCGCACGGCCACCGCCACTCACACGTTCACTATTCCCGATACTTATCTGCGCTGGCAGCCTTCTTGTCATCATAGTGGAGCTTTGGAACTGGGGAAACAGTTTCTAACTGGCGCTGACTCGTCGTTGCAAGTGTTCACAGTGTGGGGACACAGTTACGAATTGGACGGTTTTATGACTGTCGATCCCAGCAAAGATTGGGGGTACATGGAAGCTTTTTGCCAGTTATGGTATGAGCAAGCCGGGGTTTACTGCACAACGGCTATCGACTTGTTTGAATACCTTGGCGCTTTACAACAACTCAGCTATTCGCCGGTCGACAGGACCCTTACCAATGCCTCAGCAAGATCGTTGTGGGTTGCTTGGCAAACAGTCGCTATGGAAATTCCACCGGGACAAGCAATAAGCTGCAATAACCCTATTGAGGTTCGATGTTCGTTCATCCTGAGATTGACCCCGTTGCACTCAGTTTAGGTCCTCTGCAAGTACGTTGGTACGGTCTGATGTACTTGGTCGGCTTCTTTGCCGGCTGGGCGTTGGGGCGGTATCGCGCAGCCCGCCCGGGGTCGGGTTGGAGCGCACAACAGGTCGATGACCTGCTTTTTTATATCGCATTAGGCATCATACTTGGGGGACGGGTCGGGTACGTGCTGTTTTATAATTTTGGAGCATTCCTGGATAACCCGTTCGTGCTGCTTAAAATCTGGGAAGGTGGGATGTCATTTCACGGGGGATTTTTGGGAGTGTTACTGGCGATGGGCTTATTCGCCCGCAAAGTGCATAAACCCTTTTTCGCAATTACTGACTTCATCGCACCGCTGATACCACCGGGATTATTTGCTGGGCGGATCGGAAACTTTATCAACGGCGAACTTTGGGGACGTATCACTGACGTTCCTTGGGCGGTGGTATTTCAGGGTTCAGGGGCAAGCCCATTGCCCCGCCACCCCTCTCAACTCTATCAGGCGGGTTTGGAAGGTTTACTATTGTTTACAATGTTGTGGTTGTATTCTAGAAAACCACAACCGATGATGGCTGTCTCGGGGTTGTTTCTGCTCTGTTACGGGACCTTTCGTTTCCTGGTGGAATTCGTGCGTGAGCCCGATGCGCATCTTGGTTTTATCGCGCTAGGTTGGTTGACTATGGGACAGTTACTGAGCGTTCCCATGATTTTGTTTGGTATTTTTTTTATACGTTTTGCTATCGTCGTTACCCT
>JAAUQA010000065.1 GCA_012032855.1 Candidatus Competibacteraceae bacterium | reverse complement strand
CTCGACGGACGCAGTGATAGTTACGCGCTGGGCTTGATTTTGTATGAGCTGCTCGCACTGCGGCGTGCGCTGCCGGGAAAAACGGTCGACGAGATATTAGAAATCGCCAAGCGTGGAGAGAAATTACCGCTGCAAGCGCCTTCACCTCAGTTCAAGATACCTCGTGAGTTACAAGCTATCGTTGCCAAGGCCACCGCGCCGTCGCGCCATGACCGCTATCAGTCGGTAACCGAACTGGCCGACGATATCCGCCATTTTCTGCACAATGAGCCGATCAGCGCCTTGCCGGATAACCCGGTGCGGAAAGTGTTGCGTTGGATCGGCCGGCACCGACAAGCTACCTTGCTGATTTTTATGGCGATGTCGTTGGTGGCCCTCAGCGCCATCGCTTGGAGTTTGTATCAGCACGCCGTTTCGCTTGTCGAGGCTCAAGAGCATAAGGAACGCTTGAGCCGCTATCTGACCGGCGTATCCGAAAAAGGTCATCTGATAGAAAAGCAGTTCATGCTGTTCGAGGAACTCTTAGAAGGTCTGGCCACCGCCACAGTGGAAGCACGTCTGCGCGGCATGCCGTCCACCGATGCCATTTACCAAACGCCTGATTTTCGCACCCCCGACCGTAGTCCACCTGATTTCGCCCTGGCAAACCAATATCAAGGGGCGCCTATCAGCCTTGAGTATCCAGTCCATATTCTGTGGGCCGGAGATGGCCAGCCGGGAACCATACTAGAACAAACGTTGAGCCGTCTGGCGCCATTACGCCATCAGTTCCGCCGTATGTTTCTGTTGAGCAGGGCGGAAAAAAGCCCGTATTTACCGCTGGCGGATGCCCGGCGGATTATCGGTACCGAGGGAGTGCCACTGAGTTGGGCGTACATTGGCCTGCGCGAAGGCGCCGTTATCGTCTATCCCGGCCACGATGTCGATATACCTGAGGACTACGATCCCCGCCAGCGCCCCTGGTATCGCATGGCAGCCGGCAAGAACGGCAAGTTCTGGGGCAATCCGCACCTGGACAATTTCGGGCAGGGATTATTGCTCTCCTGCACCATGTCGCTCTACGACGAAACTGGACAGTTTCTCGGTGTAGCGGGTGTCGATCTAACCTTCGATTACATTATCGACGACTTGCTGACGATTCCCGAGCTACCGCTGGTCGAGAGCTTTCTGCTCGACGAACAAGGACGTATTGTGATTCGTTCCAGCGATCGGAATCAGACCACCTTTATGCGTTCGCCACGACCGCTTTATCCCGATCCCGAGATCGTCGCCGAATTGCAAGCGGGCCGTTTCGATTATCGCGAAATCGAACGCGATGGCCGGGAAATCTGGATTGTTTATGACGATCTCGAAACTGTGGGTTGGGGATATGTAGCGGAGTTTGCGCCAGAGTAGGATGTGGTGACGCAGGAACCGCATCATTCGCGTTTTTCCTCTCGATTGATGCGCTTCGCCAGCTCAGCACATCCCACTGGAGCTGAGCCACATCAGCCACGCACGTCGTTCAAAGCCCAATCGTAATCGAGATAATCAATCGGCACTTTCCCCTGCTGAATAGTTTGCCGATCCGCCGGGGCGTCAGCCAATAGATCCGCATAGCGAGTGAACACATCGTTCAGGGAACTGAAATGACCGCCGTCGAAATCTTCTTTGTACCAGGAGAAGATTTTCGATACTTCCAACTGGCCGGACTGCGGGTTATAGCGATTGCGCGAACGGTCCGCCAGGAAACGCCGGAAACTGTCTTCCAGCTGGGCGTCCAGCCGATCCGCCACATAAGCGTCATCGCGCAACGCCGGACAGCCGATGGAAGCGCACACCACCGCCACGTGAATCCGCGGCTCGTCGTAAACACCTTGGGCGCGGATCATCTCATGCTCAAGCTCATCCAAATGCCGCTCTTTGCCCAGCAGGGTGAAAAAAGCGCTTCTTCCAGGGGCTACGCAGTAAGGAACCCAAGTCCTTAATTGACTTTAAATTCGGGTACTCGGTCAGAATCAAATCGATGGTGAAGGCGTTGTACGCGTTGATTAAAAACGCCAGTTGCTGGGACTTGCTCCAGCCGTCAAATTCCGATTGGCTCACTTCGGAAAGACTCTGTAGATAGCTTTGCAGTTGCGAGGAATCGCGTTGGAATCCGGCGTAATTGACCTGCGAAGCCACCCCGTTATCGATCCAGACCACATGTTTTTTCAATAACTGATCCCAAGCGGCGTGCTGGTGATCGAACGCCAGTGCTACCGAACTGGTCAGGCTGGCGACAACGGTGACGATGGCGATTAACAGACGGTTCATAACTCAGCCTTTTTCGTTTACTGGAGTGGGGAGGGAAGATGACGATACTTGGCCGCTATCGCGGCGCATCCAGGCGTGGAAACGCTCCAACCAACGCAACGTGCCCTGCGGTGCATGGGCTTTTTTCCACACGCCGGCGGCGTATTTGTTGGCTTCCGCCAGAGTCGGGTAGATATGGATGGTGCTGAGAATTTTATTCAACCCGAACCCATGCCGCATGGCGGCTACATATTCGGCAATCAGATCGCCCGCGTGTTCGCCGACGATGGTCACCCCGAGAATTTTGTCCTTGCCCGGCACGGTGAGCACTTTCACGAAACCGTGGGCTTCGCTATCGGCAATCGCGCGATCCAGATCGTCGATGTCATAGCGGGTAACCTCAAAGGCAACGCCCTGTTCCTTGGCATCCTGCTCGTTCAACCCGACCCGCGCCACTTCCGGCTCAATGAACGTCGCCCAAGGAATGACCGAGTAGTCCGCCTTGAATTTCTTGAAACCGCCGAATAACGCATTGACCGCTGCAAACCAGGCTTGATGGGCTGCGGTATGGGTGAATTGGAACGGTCCCGCCACGTCGCCCACCGCATAGATATTGGGAAACCGAGTCTGCAGATACTCGTTGACTTCAACGGTGCGGGTCTTGCTGACCGGTACGCCGAGTTCTTCCAGACCATACCCGGCGGTATTCGCTGCTCGACCCACCGCAACCAGAATATGATCGAATTCGATACGGACATCTTGTCCTTGGTTTTCGCAGATCAGCACTTTTTGGTCGCCTTCTTGGATTACTTGCTTCGCCTTGTGCTCGGTCAACACCTGAATGCCTTCAGCCTGGAAGCGTTCGGTAACCAGGGCCGAAATTTCCGGGTCTTCGCGAATCATAATGCGCGGCAGCATTTCGACTTGGGATACCTGCGTGCCGAACCGGGCGAAAGCCTGTGCCAACTCGCAGCCGATCGGACCACCGCCCAGCACCACCAACCGGCGCGGCAGTTCGCGTAGATCCCAGACATTATCCGAGGTGAGATAACCGACGTCCTGCAGTCCGGGAATCGGCGGCACAAAAGGCCGGGCACCGGCAGCGATAACGATATTGCGAGTAGTCAGGGTGCGGCCATCGACTTCGACGGTATAGGGAGAAGTGATTTTAGCCTCGCCCAAAATGCAGTCCACGCCGAGCTCTGTATAGCGTTCCACTGAATCGTGCGGTTCTACGGTTTTGATGACCCGTTGCACCCGCTCCATAACCTCGGCGAAATCGAAATCGGCCTGGGCGGATTTGAAACCGAATTCCTCGGCCCGTTTGATATGAGACAGGAACTTGGCGGAACGCAGCAACGCTTTGGAGGGCACGCAGCCGGTATTCAGACAATCGCCGCCCATTTTGTGTTTTTCAATCAGTGACACTTTAGCTTTGACCGCCGCGCCGATATAGGCGGTGACCAACCCTGCGGAACCTGCCCCGATCACCACTAGGTTTCGATCAAACCGCTTGGGTTTGGGATAGCCACGCAACACTTGGCGGGCTTTGATGAACGCCACTAGTTTTTTGGCCAGCAACGGGAAGATGCCGAGCAGCACGAAAGAAGCCAGCAAACCGGGCGAGAGAATACCGCTCAACGATTCGATCCCGGCGATTTGGGTGCCGGCATTCACATAGACTAGGGTACCGGCCAGCATACCCACTTGACTGACCCAAGCAAACGTCAGGGTGCGGATCGGCGTGAGCGCCATGACCAGATTGATCACGAAAAAGGGAAAGATCGGTACCAGGCGTAAGGTAAACAGATAAAATGCGCCATCCCGTTCAACGCCCTGATTGATCGCTTTGAGCTTATCGCCGAATTTGGTTTGCACCCAGTTCCGCAACAGGAAACGGGAAACCAGAAAAGCCAGCGTAGCGCCTAGCGTGGACGCAAAAGACACAATAATCGTTCCCCAGAGCAGCCCGAAAATCGCACCTGCAACCAAGGTCATGACCGCCGCGCCGGGCAAGGATAGACCAGTAACGGCCACATAAATTCCAAAAAAGATCAAGGCAGTTTGCCAAGGGTTGGCTTGGAAATACGTATCGATGGCCGCTTGTTGGGATTTGAAGAAATCCAAGCTGAGATACTGGCCTAAATCGAAGGCGAAAAAGCCGTAGATCAACACGGCGATGGCCGCGAATAAGGCGATTCTGCTTTTACTCATCGTGCGGTTCCTGTTGTGTAGTCGCTGAGGTTGGCATGCTGTGGATACCATACGTGACAAATGGCGTGCCAGATTCGACAGGATCTAACTATGGGCATTATGTTTTTGATATTTTGATGATTAATTTACACTAGTTGTTGAAGCGTTCCGGGATATGTTGTGGGTTTCAGGATATCGAAGCCAACTGGCGACAAGCTTCCCGCTATGCAGAATCCCGACTGAGCGAATCCACCAACTCCATGAGAATTCCCCGGCTTTATTTTCCTCACCCACTGAGCAGCGACACTAGCGTTACGCTTGCCGATGCTGCGCATCACTATATCGTTCGCGTATTACGCTTGAAACCGGGGCTGCCGTGCGTGTTGTTCAATGGCCAGGGCGGGGAATTTCAAGCACTACTCGAAACCGTCGAACGTCGTCAAGCAACGGTGCGCATCGGCAACTTCATACCGAGAGAAGCGGAATCGCCGCTGGATGTGCTGTTAGCTCAGGGCATTTCTAAGGGCGCCGCTATGGATTATGCTTTGCAGAAAGCTGTGGAGTTGGGCGTCAATGCCATTCAACCCTTGCTGGTCGAACGTAGTGTCGTCAATGTGTCGGATGCTCGCTTGACTCGGCGCATGGAACATTGGCAAGGGGTGATTGCAAGTGCCTGCGAGCAATGCGGTCGCAATCGTTTGCCACAGCTTTTGGACATCTTGCCACTGGACGCATGGCTAACAAGCCAACGTGATACGGGATTATGTTTGATTCTTGATCCGGTTGCACAGCAATCGGGCTTGCGTCATATTCCGTCACCTTCAGGGTCTATTACACTACTGATCGGTCCTGAGGGCGGACTCAGTCCGATGGAGAGTGCAGCAGCACGTGCAGCCGGCTTTATCAGCATCCGGTTAGGACCGCGCGTGTTGCGCACAGAAACCGCCGGAGTAGCGGCACTGACCGCTCTGCAAGTGCTGTGGGGTGATCTCGGCTAAATCAGTTCGCGTCGCAGGTAGTCAACTGCTCAATTCGCGCTGAATGTTTTCATAGGCGTACCCATGGCAACGTCGTCACATCATTCTGATCAACTACCGCGTGATGGTTTGTTACCCATCCGCACCGTATCTCACCTGACCGGGGTTAATCCGGTGACATTGCGCGCGTGGGAACGCCGTTACGGGTTGATCAAGCCGATCCGAACGCCCAAGGGACATCGGTTGTATGGATTAACCGATGTTGATCTGATCAACCAAATCGTCAACCTCTTGAATAACGGTATGTCGATTAGCCAAGTGGGTCAGGTTTTACGCCAGGAGCAGCAGCCGACGGAGGTAACGAAACACAATCAGGAATACGACCCCTGGACCGGTTACCGGCAACGTCTAGTGCAAGCCGTCAGCCGTTTTGACGAGCGGGTGTTGAATCAAGTCTACACTGAGGCCCTGTCCCTGTATCCCATAGACACTGTCACCCATCAGCTGATCGTGCCCCTGCTCCGGGAACTGGGCGAGCGCTGGGAACAAGGTCGAGGCAGTGTCGCCGAGGAACATTTTTTCAGCGTCTTTATGCGCAATAAACTCGGTGCCCGCTTTCACCACTACAGTCGCGATGCGCACGGCCCTAAACTGTTAGCCGCCTGTCTGCCCGGCGAACAACACGAGGTGGGTATTTTGTTGTTTGCGTTGGCGGCGCTGGATTACGGTTATCGCGTCATCTTGCTCGGCGCCAACACGCCGCTCACGGCATTGCCACCGGTCGTTGAGCAAACCGGTTGTAATGCTGTCGTCTTATCCGGTTCCCAACAAACTCCTGCAACCGTGCTTTATGAAGATCTATTCGTACTCGTGCAGCAGCTTCAAGTGCCCGTGTTTGTTGGTGGCCAAGTGACCGCCCGTTATGCACAGGAGCTTGATACCAGCGGGGCGCTTGCGTTAGGAGACGATTTCGGATCGGCCTTGAGCACTATTGATGATCGGCTGAGGGACGCACGAACGCCTCGCTCGCTAATCGCGCGTCAACCAGGTCAATCCCCTCCCGGGCAACCTCGGCTAGAAAAGCGATTTGTTCCGGGGTGATCACATAAGGTGGCATGAAATAGACCACATGGCCGAGCGGGCGCAGCAGCACACCTCGAGTTAACGCATGTTGGTACACTTTGATACCACGGCGCTCCTGCCAGGGAAAAAGCTCGCGACGGCTTTTATCCTTGACCATTTCCATGGCGATAATCATCCCGCTTTGGCGTATCTCCCCCACGTGCGGATGATCTTGTAACGGCTGCACGGCTTCACCCATGACTTGCGCCAACCGACGATTGTTGGCGATGACGTTATCGCTATCGAAAATATCCAGAGTCGCCAATGCAGCCCGGCAGCCCAAGGGATTACCGGTGTAGCTATGTGAATGCAGAAATGCGGTCAGATTTTGGTATTCATCGTAAAACGCCTGGTAAATCTGATCGGTCATCATGACCACGCATAGCGGCAGATAGCCGCCGGTCAAGCCTTTGGATAACAGCATGAAATCCGGCGAGATATCGGCCTGCTCACAAGCGAATAGAGTTCCGGTGCGCCCGAAACCAACCGCAATTTCGTCGGCGATCAGATGCACTCCGTAGCGATCACAGGCCGCTCTCAGCAAACTGAGATAAACCGGATCGTACATACGCATCCCACCCGCGCATTGCACCAAGGGTTCGACGATGACCGCCGCCACTGTATCGGCGTTTTCCGCCAAAGTGTTTTCCATGTGCACGAACTGACGGCGGGCGTACTCGGCGGGAGATTCGCCGGGCTCCCGCAGAAACGCTTCCGGGGACGGCACGGGAAGCGCCTTCATCAGTAAGGGCTCGTAGGTTTCCTTGTACAGCGCCACATCGCCGACTGCCAGTGCGCCTAGAGTTTCACCGTGATAGCTGTTGCTCAGGGTGATAAAGCGGGTTTTTTCGCCCTTGCCACAATTGCGCCAGTAGTGGTAACTCATTTTCAATGCGACTTCGACGCCGGATGAACCGTTATCCGCCAGGAACACCCGCTCTAACCCGTTCGGGGTCAGCTTGACCAGGCGTTCGGCGAGTTCAATCACTGGTTGGTGGGTAAAGCCGCTAAAAATGACATGTTCCAGTTGATCAAGTTGTTCTTTCAGCGCGGCATTGATGCGTGGATTGGCGTGGCCGAACAAATTGACCCACCAGGAACTGATCGCATCCAGATAACGCTGACCGGCGAAATCTTCCAGCCAAACGCCTTCGCCCCGGCGGATGGGCAACAAGGGTAGCCATTCATGATCTTTCATTTGCGTGCACGGGTGCCACAGGTGAGCCAGGTCACGTTGAATCAGGTCAGTATTAGGATTCATTTACATTTCACACTTAGAAAATTAAACGCTTACGCCGAGTAGTATGCTTACCTTGGCGGTGGTAAATCCAGTATCATGCTGAGCGTATTACCAGTAATCACGAAACACACGAGGATAACGTGGTAGAACTGTTTATAGCCGGTGGTTGGTTGATGTGGCCTATTTTGCTGTGTTCGGTCGTGGCGATGACTATCGTTGTCGAACGTCTGTGGACGCTGCGGCTTGCCCGTGTATTACCGCCGAATTTGGTCAAAGCCCTGCGACAGTGGTCACAGGGCGGAAAAATCACCCATCGCATCACGCCGGATAACCTCACCATGCTGGCCCAGCAATCGCCGTTGGGCAGAATCGTCGCCGCCGCTTTGCTAAACCGTGGCCAGAGCCGGGATATTGTCAAGGAAAGTGTTGAAGACAGCGGTCGCCAAGTGGTCCATGAACTCGAACGGTTTCTCAATACACTGGGCACGATAGCGGCGATTACCCCGCTGCTCGGGTTGTTGGGTACCGTCTTCGGTATGATTCAGGTGTTTACGGTCATTTCGATCGAGGGTACGGGCAACGCGGAATTGCTGGCCGGCGGGATCTCCAAGGCGTTGATCACTACCGCTGCCGGTTTAACTGTAGCCATCCCGAGTTTGCTGTTTCATCGTTATTTCACCGGACGTGTCGATGAATTAGTGATCCGCATGGAAGACGAGGCTATCCGCTTGGTGGACATTATCCACCACAGCGCCAAGCATCCGGAAGCATGAATCTGCGCCCGCGCCGCCGGCAAGAGCCGGATATCAATCTGACCCCGTTAATCGACGTGGTGTTTCTGCTGTTGATTTTTTTCATGGTCTCCACCACTTTTCGTAAGGAAACCGAACTGAATATTGATTTGCCTGAGGCCGATCAGGCGCCCTCCGTTACCGAGGAGGACAAGGGCAAGTTGGAAATCGGGATCGACGAGCAGGGACAGTATTTTATCAACGGCGAAGCGCTGTCCGATAAACGCCGGGAAACGCTGCAAGCAGCGCTGATGGAAGCAGTCGGCGATAACCGAGAGCTTCCGCTGGTGATCAGCGCCGATGCTGAGACCCCCCACCAGGCTGTAGTCACTGCCATGGATGTCGCGGGCAAAATCGGCATCAAGCAACTGGCGATCACCGTTCAGCAACACCATGCCGATTCGGCTGCGGATCAATAGCGCGTGAACGGGCTGGAACGCTACTGGTATTCCCGCAACCCGGTCGCTACCGCGTTATGGCCGTTGGGGTTATTATTCAGCGGCTTGGTGACGTTGCGGCGTCAGTTGTATAGCTGGGGATTACTCAAGCCTCAGCGAGTAGGCGTGCCGGTGATAGTGGTGGGGAATCTCACCGTAGGCGGTACCGGTAAAACGCCATTGGTGATCCATCTGGTGGAGTTGCTGCGCGGTGCTGGCTATCGACCCGGCATCATCAGCCGGGGCTACGGCGGTAGTAGCGAGACTTGGCCGCGCTTCGTGACCCCCGACAGCGATCCTGCAGAGGTAGGTGACGAACCGGTGCTGTTAGCTCAACGTTGCCGCTGCCCCATCCTCGTGGACCCTGACCGGGTCGCTGCGGCGCGGGCTTTGCTGAGTCAACACGATTGCGACGTGATCGTGGCCGACGACGGATTACAGCATTACCGGCTGGCCCGTGACATAGAAATCGCCGTGCTCGACGGCCAACGACGGTTCGGCAACGGTGCTTGCTTGCCGGCAGGCCCGTTACGCGAACCGCCAAGCCGACTACGCGGAGTGGATTTCGTAATCAGCAACGGCGGTGCGCAAGTGGGAGAATATCTGATGACGCTGACCGGCGAACGGGCGGTTAATCTCAAAGATCCTACCGTCACCTGCCACATAACCCACTTCCGCCACGAATTAGTGCGCGCCGTCGCCGGTATCGGTCATCCACAACGGTTTTTCGACAATTTACGGGGACGCTCCCTCCGTATCGTGGAGACGGCATTTCCCGATCATTATCAGTACACGGCTGCCGAACTGGATTTCAAAGACGCATTGCCGGTGCTGATGACCGAAAAAGATGCTGTCAAATGTCGTGCCTGGGCCAAAGAATGGCACTGGTATATACCAGTGACGGCGCAGCTTGATGCGTTGCTGGAGCAACAACTGCTGGCTCGCCTGTCACGCATCAGTTCAAATCACACCTAACTGAAACCTGAGTATTGAACCCGTGGACAAGAAACTACTGGACATCCTGGTCTGCCCGGTGACCAAGGCACCGCTGACCTATGACAAAGAGCGCCAAGAGCTGGTCTGCAAGGCAAGCCGGTTGGCCTATCCGATTCGCGATGGCATTCCGGTCATGCTGGAATCGGAAGCTCGGCGGCTGGAAGACGACGAAACTGTCCCCGGATGAAGCCCGATTTTCGGGTAGCCATCCCGGCCCGCCACGCTCGACTCGCCTCCCCGGCAAGCCGTTGCGAATTCTCGCGGGTGCTCCGCTGATTGAGCATGTGTATCGCAATGCACTGGCAAGCGGGCGCGGGAAGTCGTCATCGCTACTGACGATGAGCGCATCCGCGCGGCTGCCGAAGCATTCGGCGCAACGGTCTGCCTGACTTCCGATAATCATGCTTCGGGAACTGACCGCTTAGCCGAACTGGTAGAACGCCAAGGTTGGGCGGATGACGAGATCGTGGTCAATCTTCAGGGCGATGAACCGTTGATTACACCGGCACTGATTCGCCAAGTCGCTCTCGGCTTAGCCAATCATCCCGCTGCGGCGTTGGCTACTCTCTATACTCGTATTGAAACGGCGCATGAGTTGTTCGATCCGCACATCGTCAAGGTGGTCACCGACGGCCAAGGCTATGCGCTGTATTTCAGTCGTGCCCCAATACCGTTCCATCGAGCGGCATTCTGCGAACTAGGCCAAACGACCAAACTGCCGAACGACACGGAGTATTTACGCCACATCGGTTTGTATGCCTATCGGGTTGAGACTTGCGACGCTATCCGC
>JAAUQA010000473.1 GCA_012032855.1 Candidatus Competibacteraceae bacterium | reverse complement strand
GCGCGCAGCGGCTACACGCGTTATTGGAGTGAGTCAGGCGCAGTGTCATGCCGGGCCGTGCGGCGGAAGTCACGATAGCGGACCGCCCGCGAATACCAGCGCTCGAAACAGGCGGGCATGATCGCTTCAACCGCCTGCGGAACCAGACCTAGCTGATCGAAACCGTTGTTGCAACACACGCTGTCTACTTGCAAAGACAAATAGTTATCCAGCGTAAACGGCGTTCCGGGCCAGTGAGCCAGAATCTTGGCCTGCAGTCGCGCCAAGCTATCCGGTAAATCGATAATCCAGCGTTTATGTTGGCTGAGCTTCGCCGTGTATTTCACCAATTCCCGCAACGTATAGGCGTGCGGCCCACACAGTTGCAGCGATTGGCCGAAGGTGTCGGGATTGCACAGCGCCGCGTCGAAAGCAGCGACGACATCTTCTACGTAAACCGGCGCAAATCGTGCGTTGGGACAGGCCAGCGGTAGCACCGGACTGAGATTCAGCAGCGCGGCGAAGCGATTGAAAAAGCTGTCGTCGGGACCGAAGATGACAGAGGGTTGGAATACCGTGGCGTGAATGCCGGTTGCGGCGCGCACCGCTTGTTCACCCGCGCCCTTGCTGCGCAGATACAGACTGGGCCCTCGTTCTACATCGGCATGTAGTGCGCTCATGTGCAGCAAACGGCGTACCCCGATTTCCTGACATAGCGCCGCGACTTGGCGGGGTAATTCCACATGCAACGCCTGAAATTCGGTTTCGGTACCGTTGAGAATACCCACCAGATTAATGACCGCATCGCAATCCGCAAGATGGGTACGTAGAATTTGCGGATCACCAATGTCCGCTTCAATCAGTCGCACGTTAGGCATGACTATCAACTGCCGGTGACGATGCCGATGTCGGCAGAGCACTTTCAATTTTAAGCCCCGGTTGGCCAGATGGACCACTAGGCGTTTACCGACGAATCCGGTCCCCCCCAATACACCAATCGTTTGTTGTTGCATAGTAAAATCCGGCTTTAGGTGTTATTCCAAGCGATCATAAGCGTTCTACTTTATACCCTTTCTCAGCCAGTTCCTGCACGATGCTGTGTTCGCCCACTAAATGGCCCGCACCCACCACGACGAAACTGATTTTTTCCTGGTTCAACAACTCGATAATTCGTGCGGTCATCGTTTTGTTGCGTTCGGTAATTAACCGCTGGTAGATGTCCGAATTGGTCTGTAGAGTGGCGTTGATCAACTCATTAATCGCTGCAGTGTCGCCGCCCTTCCAAGCTGATTTAAGGGCCTGCAGGTATTCGCCACCTTGAGAGATTTCTTGCAGTGTCTTAAGCAGAAAATCTTCCTGTTCGGCAGGCGAAAATTGGTCGAAAATATTCAGTTGTTGTTCCAGTGATTCCAGCTCGACAATGTCATGGGAAGTCTCCGCCTGATTCAGAAAATGCTGATCCACGCCTAACTCTGCGTTGTAGCCTTCCTGCTGAAACACCCAAGTTGTCAGAGTCAAGGCGGCCAGCCATGGTTTCTGCTGTCGCAACATGACCAAAGGTAAATTATAGCGTTTGGTCGCCGCGATCAGCAGTTGCCAAGTCTGCGGTTCAAGGCGAGACTCCAGGGTGCCCTTGCCCTGATATAATCCTTTACGGGTAAACAACAAGTTGGTGCTGGTGGGATCGACATCCAATAGGTTAATTTCGACGACCAGGGTGTCGGCGTTGGTAAACGCTTGAGTGATCGCTTTACTCAAGGGGTACATATCCGGCGTACCGACATGAATAGAACCCAACAAATAAGCGGTGCCCGGCGCGCCTTCTACTTTCCAAAATAAATACCGGTTGGTCTCATCCGCCGGAGCGGCAGGGGAGAACACCACCAAAATGATGAACAGTTTAAGGATTCGCGTCATTGCTGCATTGCCGTATCAGTGGATGTCGAGCCTAAGTGTAACCGGACTCAAGCGTTGTCGCAGCAGTTCCGCACAACATGCAACATGAGAGTAAGTTTAGGGGAGGGGGAATAGGGACAGCAAACGCGACTGTGCTAGGAAACGGGAGTGAATCGACTAGCGGTTACGGAACAACAGAGTTGTTAAGCCGCGAGTCGAGTCATAAGATAATTCTCGCAACCACGCAGAGTGGACAGCTTAGGATAGTCAAAGTCAAAAATGGCGATATTGAACTCTTTTTCCAACGCTAACATTAAACGCAAGAAGTCAATGGAATCGAGCTCAAACTGATCATGAAAACTGACATCCGGGTCTACCGCTTCAACATTGGCATCCGGAGCGATCTCATTGACTAGACGGGTTACGGTTTCTTTAATTGCATTTTGGTTCATCTTTCAGCTCTCCCGGCAAAATGGGTAAACATCCTTTGGTCACCAGTACTTTCAAGCCAAAAGTCTAACAATAAAAACTAGAATAAACACACTAAGGCTGTTCCGTCGATCGCCTTCACGAAACCGCAATGACGCTAATGCCCGATTGGGTACAGGCGTTTCTCCCAAGCGCAAGCAACGGACCCTGCCGCTAACCGATGCGTATGCGCACCGCTGCGGACAATCCCTGGCCATGAGATGAACACATGACGATTCGCAATCTCAAATACATGTTCAAACCCAGTTCCATCGCTATTATCGGCCGTGGGGCGGCAGATGACGGCCCAGACGCGGTGTTGCAGCTGAATCTAATCAAGGCGGGATTTAAAGGGCCGGTGATGCCGGTCAATCCGGATCGGCGTGCGGTGTCAGGGGTGCTGACCTATAACAATGTAGCCAGCTTGCCGGAAGTGCCGGAACTGGCGATCATCACCACAGCACTCGCAACTTGCCCGCAGCTGATCAGCGAGCTGGGCGCAAGAGGCACGCGAGCCGTGGCCCTGGTCAGCGACGAAATGCTAAAAACCAGTCGAAGCGACGGCGCAGCGCTCAGGCAAGCCATCTTGGACGCTGCTCGCCCTCATTTATTGCGCATCCTTGGTCCGGATAGATTGGGGATGGCGTCGCTGGTGCATTTCATTAACGCAACGCTTAGCCATTCCCGCTTGATACCTGGCCATATCGGCTTGTTAACCCAATCTTCGGCGATCATGCGCGCCTTGATCAAGTGGGCTGACGAACGTCAGGTCGGGTTTTCCCATATGATTTCGCTGGGGGCACGATTAGATGTGGACTTTAGCGATATGCTGGATTACCTAGCACAGGATTCCCAAACTCACTCCATCCTGATGTATCTGGAACAGGTTCGCAACCCGCGTAAATTCATGTCTGCTGCTCGGGTCGCTGCTCGGGTCAAGCCGGTTATCGTTCTCAAGCCTCGTAACTACGATGAGCGGAGGGTTGAAGATGCAATCTACGATGCCGCCTTCCGCCGGGCGGGATTGTTACGGGTGGGGACGATTGAGCGTTTGTTCAATTCGGTGGAAACAGTAGCCAGCGCTAAACCGGTCCACAAAAATCGCTTACTCATCCTCGGCAACAGCCGCAGCGCCAGTTTGCTGGCCAGTGACATGCTGCGTCGTCGCGGTGGCGTGTTGGCGGAAATCGGTAACGATACCCAAGCGACGTTAGCGCGCTTGTGCCCCCCTT
>JAAUQA010000472.1 GCA_012032855.1 Candidatus Competibacteraceae bacterium | reverse complement strand
CATGCCTGTAGCAGTTCGTCGTAGTCCACCGTCTCACCTCTGGGTTTTTCGTTCTCCAGTTTGGGCTTGGGCGAACCCGGTTGTTGCAGCCAGAATTCGGCATCCTTGAGTTCGTTCAGCTTGGGGCCGCACTCGCCCTGCACACCGGCCCTTTCCAAGCGCGCCATGACCTTGTCCATTTCCTCGGCCAGTTTGTCTAATGCCTCTTGTTCCGTGGCTTCACCGGATACCACCTCGCCGATGTTCTGCCACCACAATTGCGCCAGCTTCGGATAATCAGGCACGTTGGTGCCGGTCGGGGTCCAGGCGACCCGTGCGGGGCTACGATAGAACTCAACTAAACCGCCTAACTTGGGCGCACGCTCAGTGAAGGATTCGTGATTGATGTCACTGTCGCGAATCGGGGTCAGACCCACATGGGTCTTTTTCAAAGAAGTCGTCTTAGCAACCACGAATTGCGCATATAACCAAGCCGCCTTACGCCGATCCACCGGAGTAGACTTCAACAGTGTCCAGGAGCCGGCGTCTTGATAGCCCAATTTCATGCCGTCTTCCCAATAGGGACCGTGCGGGCTGGGAGCCATGCGCCATTTCGGTAGCCCGTTTTTATCGACGACCGGAATGCCTTCCTTGGTCATGTCGGCGGTAAACGCCGTATACCAGAAAATCTGCTGGGCGATATTGCCTTGCGCCGGCACCGGCCCGGCTTCGTAGAAGGTCATGCCCAGCGAACCGGGAGGCGCGTACTCACCCACCCATTCCTTGTATTTGCGAATGGCGTATACCGCCGCTGGACCGTTAACTGCGCCGCCGCGGCGCACGTCGGAACCGACCGGATTACAGCCTTCGACCCGAATGCCCCATTCGTCGACCGGTTTGCCGTTGGGAATCCCCTTGTCACCCACACCGGCCATGGATAGCCAGGCATCGGTCATCCGCCAGCCGAGATCCGGACTCTTTTTGCCGTAATCCATGTGGCCATATACCGGCTGTCCGTCGATTTCTTTAACATTCTTGGTGAAGAACTCAGCGATGTCTTCATACGCCGACCAATTGACCGGTACGCCCAGATCATAACCGTAGCTTTCCTTGAATTTCGCTTTCAAGTCCTCGTTGGTGAACCAGTCATAACGGAACCAGTAGAGATTGGCGAATTGCTGATCCGGCAATTGATATAGCTTGCCGTCCGGGCCGGTGGTGAAGCTCTTGCCGATAAAATCGTCGATATCCAAGGTCGGCAGGGTGACGTCCTTGCCCTCGCCGCTCATCCAGTCGCTGAGCGGGACCACCAGACCATAACGGAAGTGGGTACCGATCAGATCGGAGTCGTTGATGTAGGCGTCGTAGACATTCTCACCGGATTGCATCTGGGTTTGCAGTTTTTCAATGACATCGCCTTCCTGAATCAGGTCATGAGTGACATTGATACCGGTGATTTCCGCGAACGCCTTGGTCAGTGTCTTGGCTTCATACTCGTGAGTGGTGATGGTCTCGGAGACGACTTTGATGTCCATGCCGCGAAACGGTTTGGCCGCTTCGATAAACCATTTCATCTCCTCCAATTGCTGCTCCTTGCTCAAGGTCGATGGCTGGAACTCATCATTAATCCATTTTTGAGCCGCGCCAACTGTTTGCGCGTCGTCTTGCGCAACCGCTGCAACCCCTGCAATACCTAACAGTACAGCGGTCAGGGTCGTGCTGAGCGCCTGCCGACGCCAATGCCATGGGTTTACCATGTGAATGCCTCCTCAAACTGTTTTAGTGTGTTACTTCACAGACACTTCCCTGTGTTAAGCCCGTTGTAGGCTTGCCGAGGACCTGCCTGTCCCCGATTACGGGTGGTACTTACCCGAAACTACTGCGCTCGCCGTCAATCAACCCCAGCGCATCAATGCGATCATCCACAGCAGCGCAATACCACTCGCCCACCACAGGTTGTAGTCGGTCAAACCCAACCATGCAAGGTGGATATAGGCGCTGGTCAACAAACCGATGAATAAACGGTCGCCGCGGGTCGTGGCTATGGGCAAAAAACCCCGCCGTTCTATGGTGGGTGATGCGAGCTGCCAAACGGTCATGCCGATCAGCATCAATATGATGGCGGTGAAGAACAACGCCGTTGGTAACGTCCAAGCCATCCATTCCATAACATATCCCCCTTAAACGCGGCCCAGGGCGAAGCCCTTGGTCATGTAATTACGCACGAAATAAACCACCAAAGCACCCGGCACGATGGTGAGAATCCCGGCCGCTGCCAGCAGTCCCCAATCGAGACCTGAAGCGCTTTGGGTACGGGTCATGATCGCTGCAATGGGTTTGGCGCTGGTGGTGGTCAATGTCCGTGCCAACAACAATTCCACCCAGCTGAACATGAAGCAGAAAAAGGCGGTGGAACCAATACCGGCACGGATCAACGGAATGAATACCGTCGTAAAAAAGCGCGGGAAACTATAGCCGTCCAGGTAAGCGGTTTCGTCGATCTCGCGCGGAATACCGGACATAAAGCCTTCGAGAATCCAAACCGCCAAGGGGACGTTGAACAGACAGTGGGCAATCGCTACCGCGATGTGGGTATCGATCAGACCGAAGGTCGAATAAAGTTGGAAGAACGGCAGCAGAAATACCGCTGGTGGCGCCATACGATTGGTCAACAACCAGAAAAACATGTGCTTGTCGCCGATGAAGTTGTAGCGCGAAAACGCATAGGCGGCTGGTAGCGCGACCGCCAGAGAAATGACGGTATTCATTGAGACATAGATGATGGAATTGATGTAACCGCTATACCAGGTTGCATCGGTGAGGATCTTGCTGTAATTCGCCAGGGTAATATTTTGCGGCCACAGCGAGAAGGTGCCGAGAATATCCTCAGTAGTCTGCAAGGACATGGCAAACATCCAGTACAGCGGTAGCAACAGGAAAGTAAAGTAAACAATCAGTCCGACAGTGCGTTTATTCATAGCCCGGCCCCTTATTTGCTGATGTTGGTGATCGCGGTATAGAACAACCAACTGAATAACAACACGATCAGGAAGTAGACGAGGGAAAACGCCGCCGCAGGCCCGAGATCGAATTGGCCGATTGCCATCTTGGTCAAAAACTGCGACAAGAACGTCGTGGAGTTGCCGGGCCCCCCGCCGGTCAGTACGAACGGTTCGGCATAAATCAGGAAACTGTCCATGAAGCGCAGCAATATGGCGATCGTCAACACCTCACGCATCTTGGGCAGTTGGATATAACGGAACACTGCCCACTTCGACGCGCCGTCGATACTGGCCGCCTGATAGTAGGCATCCGGAATAGCACGCAACCCCGCATAGCAGAGCAACACCACGAAGGGCGTCCAATGCCAGATATCCATCACCAACACGGTGATCCAGGCATCGAAGGCATGAGCAGTAAAGTTGTAATCAATATGCATTAACTCATTGATTGCCTTTCCGGCCAGACCAATATCAGGCCGAGTGAAGACGATCCAGATGAAGCCGATCACGTTCCAGGGAATCAATAGCGGCAACGCTAACACGACCAGTACCAGCGAGACCTTCCAGCCGCGAGTAGGTAAGGCCAGGGCGATCAGAA
>JAAUQA010000471.1 GCA_012032855.1 Candidatus Competibacteraceae bacterium | reverse complement strand
CGAACGGTATCTCAAACAACTGGGCTTATGGGAAAAACGCCGCGAACAAAGCCCGTTCCCTATCCGGTGGTAATGAAACGGCGCTTAATGATCGCCCGCGCCCTGATTCACGAACCGCGGCTGCTGATTCTGGACGAGCCGACTGCCGGGGTAGATATTGAAATCCGCCGCTCCATGTGGCAATTCCTGCGTGAGATCAATGCGCGCGGGACTACCGTTATTCTCACTACCCATTATCTGGAAGAAGCGGAAAGCCTATGCCGCCACATCGCTATCATCAACAACGGCGAGATCATTGAAAACACCCGTATGCAAACCCTGCTGAACCGGCTGCATTTGGAAACCTTTGTGCTTGATCTCAGCCAACCGTTGGGCGATTTGCCCACCATTTCCGGCTATAGACTACGGCCGGTGGGTGAATGTACGTTGGAAGTGGATGTGCCCAAGGAACTGGGGATCAACGGGTTATTTCAACGCTTATCGGAGCACGGTATCGAGGTGTCCAGTCTGCGCAATAAAACCAATCGACTGGAAGAGCTGTTTATGCAGCTAGTCGATCGCAGTTCGCCGGTCGGTGCAAGACCTAACCGCTATGCGCGTGTCAGCTCATTTAGTTGCATTCCAAACCATTCTGATCAAGGAAATTCTCCGTTTTCTGCGGATATGGGTACAAACCGTCCTGCCGCCGGCCATCACCATGAGCTTGTATTTCATTATTTTCGGCAAGCTGATCGGTTCTCAAATCGGCGGTTTGCATGGCTTTACCTACATGCAATACATCGTGCCTGGTTTGATCATGATGGCCATCATCACCAACTCTTATTCTAATGTAGTGTCATCCTTTTATAGCGCTAAATTCCAGCGCCATATTGAGGAAATGCTGGTTTCCCCTTTGCCCAATCATTTGATAATAATGGGTTTCATTGGCGGTGGGCTGGCGAGAGGCTTGATCGTGGGAGTGGCGGTTACGGTGGTTTCACTGTGTTTCACCCAGCTACACATTCACAGTGTGTTGGTTGTGTTCGCGGTTACAGTGTTGACTGCTATCCTGTTTTCGTTGGGCGGCCTAGTCAATGGAATTTATGCCAATAGTTTCGATGATATCTCCATCGTTCCCACCTTTGTTTTAACGCCACTGACATACTTAGGTGGCGTGTTTTACTCCATCGACATGTTGCCGGAATTTTGGCAGACAGTTTCCCTGTTCAACCCTATACTTTATATGGTTAATGCGTTTCGCTACGGCATCTTAGGAATATCGGATGTTGATATTTATGCCGCCTTTGCCATCATTCTGTTACTGATTACTGGTTTGTTTATATTCAGCCTCTGGTTGTTGGGGCGGGGCATCGGCATCCGACAATGACTATAGGCGCTCAAGCTGCACAAATTCGAATTCACTCACTGGTTATTCAAGAGGTAGCAGAACGCTATGGCAAAGACGCCCAATAATCCACTCAATGTATTGACCGGCGGTCTGTTCGAGCAAATCCGCCTAGCCGGTTTAGGGGCGATTGCAACCGTTCAGCGGGAAAGTACCCGTGTGTTGACGGCGCTGATCGAAGAGGGCCAGTCTATTGAAGCCCGTTTTAAAGACAAGCCTGCAATAGCCCCCATTAAGCCGCAAACGACACCCCAGGACGTGGCCAAACTTGAGCAAATCTTTGAGGACCGGGTCGCTCGTATTCTCAGGCAGCAAAAAATCCCTACACAACGGGATTTGCAAACGCTGTCCTCACAGATGGAAGTCCTGCAACGACACATTGATCGACTAACAGCACAACGACAACAACTCTAAACCCCCGCGTAAGCGTGTTTTTTAAACAACGGTAGAACAGGCGACGGAACAGCCGAGGAGATACCCACCGTGTTAAAAATCCAACCAGCCCAAGACGAAACCATCGCAGGCGGGCCGACCATTGCGTTGGGGCTTGCCGGAGGCGGTCCCGTCGGTGGCATTTATGAACTCGGCGTGTTGCTGGCTTTGGATGAAGCGCTGGAAGGACTGGACTTAAACAACCTGGATATTTATGTCGGAGTGAGTTCCGGTTCGTTCGTCGCCTCGATGCTGATTAACCAAGTGAGCACCGAAGAGATGTACGGCATTTTCGTCCGCAATGATTCGATGGAGCATCTGTTCTCACCGGAAACGTTTCTGCAACCCGCCTTCATGGAGTATTTCTCGCGGGCCATATCGATTCCCGAATTGTTTATCCATGCGTTCGAGCAGTATGTCAAACACCCCGACGATCTGGGCTTATTGGAATCCATGAGCAGCTTAGGACGGGCGCTACCAACCGGTTTTTTCAATAACGAAAAGATCAATATTTTTTCTGGAGCATGTGTTTAATTATCCGGGGCGCAGCAATGATTTTCGTGAACTTGCCCATAAATTGTTCGTAGTGGCGGTGGATTTGAATACCTCGGAATCGGTGATTTTCGGTGCCGACGGCTATGAGCACGTCCCTATTTCTAAAGCGGTGCAAGCCAGTTCGGCGTTGCCGGGCTTATATCCGCCGGTGGCCATTGACGGACACTATTATGTCGATGGGGCGCTGCGCAAGACCCTGCATGCCTCGGCGGCATTGGATGCCGGTGCAAATCTGGTGTTGTGTATCAATCCGCTAGTGCCTTTCGATGCCAACTTCGCGGTCGATGAACACGGCAACCCCAAACCAGGTGTCCATAATCTTGTCGAGGGCGGACTACCGGTGGTGTTATCGCAGACTTTCCGCACGATTATTCATTCCCGTATGCAGGTAGGCATGGCCAACTACAAAAGCCAATACCCGCAAGCAGACATCGTATTGTTCGAACCGAATCTCGACGATTCGAAGATGTTTTTCACCAACGTCTTCAGCTTTTCCAATCGGAATCGCGTGTGTGAACATGCTTATCAGCGACCCGCAAAGAACTCTACGATCACCGCGATAAACTAAAACCTGTATTAGCCCGCCACGGTTTCGCGCTGCGTTTGGATGTATTAGAAGACGACACGCGACGCGTTAGTACCGGATTGCGAGGGCGGTCGGTGCGAGATATAGATTTGTGTGCACTGTTCCAGGAATCGCACGGTGTCTTGGATGAACTGGAACGTTGGGCTAAAAGCCGGAGGGCGCATTAGCAGCTAGAGCAGCCACTCAATGAAAGAGGAGATTGGAGCCATGTTTGGGTTGGATACCGAACTTAAACGGACCCGCTTTTATCAAGAAGTGTTCGAAGAGGGCCATCGGGAAGGCCGTCAGCAGGAGAGCGTTTCGCTAGTATTAAGGCATCAAGGGGCCTTGCGGACCTTTGCAAACGATTCAGACGAATCGCATCCAGTCGTTGACTTTGCCTCAGATGGAGGCATTGGCCGAGGCGTTGCTGGATTTTAGGGATTAGGCTGATTTGGAGCGTTGGTTAGCTGATCTTTAGAGTTGGGCGGGTCCTGTAGAGTAGCCCTGTAGATTCGTGGGGTGAGGCTTTTCGAGGATAGGGTTGTAGTGTGGCAAGCGGTGGCGATTTATCCCAACCGGCGATCTTAACAAAGTGATGATTGGTTGCATGGTGCGCTGTTGAATTTGTCAGAGGTGCGCCGGGTTTA
>JAAUQA010000064.1 GCA_012032855.1 Candidatus Competibacteraceae bacterium | reverse complement strand
CCGCCAGGGTCTGAATATTGCGAACTTCCCCCAAAATCCGTTCAGCCTTTTCGATGATACGCCGCCCTACCGGCGTGATGTGGGTCAAATGTTTACCATTGCGGTTAAACAACTCAACACCTAATTCATCTTCCAACAAACGAATTTGCTTACTGACCCCGGGTTGTGAGGTAAAGAGCGCTTCAGCGGCTGCTGAAATATTTAAATTATTCTTAGCGATAGCCGTTAAATAGCGAAGTTGTTGCAGTTTCACAACGCTTCTGACTCCGTCAGAAAGAATACTCAAGAGATAAAAAATGCAGATTCAAACCGGGATTTCTAGCGTTAAGTCCCGCATTGGACATGTGTTGGAAGCGGTAGCCAGCGGTGAGCCTTTCAGCAACCTCCCAAGCAAATTGGACATGAGAGATAAACTCCAAGGCACTACCGAAATCGACTTCATCAAATCGAGTGCGACTCAGTACGGCAATATCGATCCCCGCTTCCAGCCTCAGTCTATCCTGCATCCCATGGAACACAACACTCGGTCCCAACGAACCCACAACACCGGTTTTCTCTCATCCCATAATAGCCCCAGACCGGCATTAATCCGAGGATATACTTCTCCGATCACAGTTTGTACGGATTCAGAAAGCGGATAGCTGGTAAACAACACTGTACTGAAAAATTCTTTGTTCTCGTTTAGAGAAACCCCTACTCGCATCCCTAATGAACGAGTATCTTCTGCGTAGACTGGATTCAATACCACGATCAACGACGCGATTAACAACAAACGCATACTTGTGGGCCCCTAGTGATAATTGGGCAATCTCAACTTAGCAGAGTTTTGTAGAACTCCAGCGTTTGTTGTGCAATGTATGTCCAACTGAAGTGTCGTTCCACCCGTTCTCGAGCCTTGCGTCCCATAGCCTGCAGGGTATCCGGTGAATCCAGCAGCAAATTAATGCTAGTTGCTAAATCCTGAGAGAACAACCCGGGATCCCGAGGTTCAAAATCGCCTTGACCAGCGGCTTCAAGAGGAACCAGCAAGCCGGTTTCTACCGGCACGACCACCTCTGGAATACCACCCACGGCAGCGGCCACTACCGGCGTTTCACAGGCCATTGCCTCCAAATTAATAATGCCGAATGGCTCATAGACAGAAGGACAAACAAATAACACGGCGTGGGTATATAAAGTGACTAAGTCTGATTTACCCAGATTCTGCGATATCCAAATCACATCGTTTGGCTTGGCAGCGCGTGCATCCGCTACCCGAGCTTTCATTTCCTCACCGATTTCTATCGTATCGGGCGTACCGGCGCACAACACAATTTGAATACCCGGGTGTACGTATTTAATTGCATTGACCAAATGAATGATGCCCTTTTGTCGGGTAATTCGCCCAACAAAAAGAATGTAAGGCCGGTTAGGGTCAATCCCGTAGGTAGTCAACACTGCAGGATTAGGCGAGGGTTTAAAGCGATTCAAGTCAATACCGTTGTGTATGACCTGAATTTTTTCACGCGGCACGCCATATAATGTCTGAACATCAGCACTCATGGCGTTGGAAACGGCCACCACGCCATCAGCATTGTGATAAGCCGTCTTTTCCACCCAGGTGCTGCCTTGATAAGCACTACCTAATTGTTCCACCTTCCAGGGACGATGGGGTTCCAGAGAGTGCGTCGTGAGCACCAGTTTGGCGCCCACTAATGATTTCAGCAAACAGCCCGCCAGGTGTGAGTACCAGGTGTGACAATGGACAATATCCGCTTCCGCTACGGAACCGGCCATCACGATGTTACGCACCAAGGTATCGAAATACTTCTGATGACGGCGATCCTGATATGGCATCTCCGCCTGGATTCCCTGGATTCCTTGCACATGAAAATTATCATGCTGTACCTGCTGATCGCCGAAGCACAACACCTGAACCGTGTGGGCCCCATTTTCCAATTGGGCTAACTCCGGCACCAAGTGCTCTACATGGACTCCAGCACCGCCGTAGATGTACGGCGGGTATTCATTGGTCAAAAAAAGGATTTTCATGAATAGTATTTCCGGCGACGGGTAAACAACTCAACGAACCTGATGCAACTCCTGACCCAGCATTTCCGGGGTTACCAAGACCACGCCGCCTTCGGAGACATAGAACCGCTTTGCGTCTGCAGCGAGATCCTCACCGATAACCGTGCCCGGTGGGATGATGCAGCCCTCATCAATAATCACTTTTTTGAGCCGACAGTGCCGACCAATATCCACATCGGGCAACACCACGGCATCCTCCAAATGGGCATACGAATGGACTTTCACATTGGAGAACAGTAACGAGCGGCGTACATCCCCACCGCTGATCAGGCACCCGCCGGAAACCATAGAGTCCACCGCCATACCGCGGCGATTGTCATCATCGAACACGAACTTGGCGGGCGGTAATTGCGCTTGATAAGTCCAGATCGGCCACTGCTCATCGTACAGATTAAGTTCCGGACTGACCCCAGCTAGTTCAAGATTCGCTTCCCAAAACGCATCCACCGTGCCTACATCACGCCAATAATTCTGTTTACCGGTTTGCACATCTCGGAAAGCATGGGCGTATACCCGGTAACGCTCAATCGCCGATGGAATGATGTCCTTGCCAAAGTCGTGATTCGAGGTCGAGGTGTCGGCATCTTTGATCAGTTGTTCGTACAGGAATTTGGCATTGAAACATAAATCCCCATAGAGGCCAGCGTGGTATCCTCTTTACCCGGCAACGGTTCCGGATTGGCGGGTTTTTCCGTAAAGCGCAACACACGATCTTTGTCATCTACGGTAATGATGCCAAATTCGCCGGCCGCCCTGGCCCGCGGGACTTCAATACAACCGACGGTAACATCGGCCTGTTGTTCGACGTGAGTGGCAATCATCGGGCCATAATCCATCTTGTAGATATGGTCGCCTGCCAGAATCAATACGTATTCCGGGGCGTGGCTGCGCATGATATCCAGGTTTTGATACACCGCATCGGCTGTTCCTTGGTACCATGACGAGGCCAGCCGTTGCTGAGCGGGCCACAGTTCGACAAATTCCCCGAATTCTCCGCGCAAAAATCCCCAGCCTTTCTGTGTATGCAGGATTAGAGAATGTGCTTTGTACTGGGTCAATACCGCTATCCGACGAATGTCGGAGTTCATGCAATTGGATAACGGAAAGTCGATAATGCGAAATTTACCCCCAAACGGCGTGGCAGGCTTCGCCCGCCACTGAGTGAGGTGCTTAAGTCGGCTGCCCCGTCCACCCGCTAAAATCAACGCCAGAGTCTCTCGCGTCAATCGGCTGACAAAACGAGGTGTATTCGAATTCATAGGAAAACCTCTCTAGGAAGTTGCAAGGCACGCACCCTCTGCAATTAACCGCTTGATCGGTACAGCAAGTTACCGTCAAGGTGATTTTGAAAACTGATATTAAAGGGTTGTCGATTTATTTATTATGTCGTAGCAAAGCATCGCGACAATGATTTGGTCGCCATTATACTCCGATTGGCGGGTGCACTTCGAACGCTAGTTATCGTATTACACCGAAATTTAGGTTTTGATGCCGTTAGCAGGTACAGTAGGTGCATGTTTTTGCATTGGATTTTGATGGGGTTTTGTGCGACAGCGCTGCTGAGAGTGCGGTTACCGCATGGCGTGCAGGGACACGGATCTGGTCGGATTGGCAGGGTTTGGAGCCTCCACCGCACTGTTTGAGTCGGTTCTTAGCGCTTAGACCGCTGATCGAAACTGGTTATCAAACGGTGTTACTGTTGCGTTTGATCGAATTAGGCCATTCCGACGCAGTGATCACTGAGCGATTTTCCGAGCTCAGCGAACAGTTGCTCAAAGAAACCGATCAGCCGGCAGCTTATCTTGCGCAGTTATTCGGTGCTGCTCGGGATGAGTGGATCGCCCGAGACTTACCGGGATGGTTAGCCCGGCAACGATTCTACCCCAAGGTGCTTGAACCCTTGATTAATCTTCCGCCTGAGTCGGAATGGTACATTCTAACCACCAAACAAGAGCGGTTCGTGCAGTTATTGCTGGCACAAGCCGGGATTGATGTGCCCGCTGAGCGTATTTTCGGCTTAGAACGCGACCGATCTAAGGAAGCGACGTTAGAACACTGGCTGCTCAACCCGGCCTTCAGTGACTCGTGTTTCCATTTTGTGGAAGATCGGTTAGCGACGCTGTTGCGGGTTGTTGAGCGGAACCGGCTGGCAACGGTACAGTTGTACCTAGCCAATTGGGGTTACAACACCGCCGAGGAAAGACAGCGGGCACAGCAACACCCACGAATCACAGTATGGAATTCTGAGTCTTTTCTGATGGTCTGAATAGTGGGAGTATGTTGGGTTTAACGACCAAAAACAGATTTACCCTAGTTTGCTATACGCATTTTTCCAAGTGAGAAGCTAAATGACAGAGAATCGCTATCAACTCAATGCGCAATTGGCCCAGATGCTTAAGGGCGGCGTGATTATGGATGTAGTTAATCCGGAACAAGCCGTTATTGCCCAGGAAGCCGGTGCTGTTGCGGTCATGGCGTTGGAACGCGTTCCGCCGATATTCGTAAACAAGGCGGCGTCGCGCGCATGGCGGATCCCGCTTTAGTCAAGCGCATCAAAGAATCCGTCACCATTCCGGTCATGGCCAAAGCGCGCATCGGCCATTTCGTCGAAGCGCAAATTCTTGAGGCCCTGGCGATTGACTATATCGACGAAAGCGAAGTGCTTACTCCGGCGGACGAAGAGTGTCACATCGACAAAACGCTGTTCAGCGTGCCGTTTGTCTGTGGAGCACGTAATCTAGGTGAGGCGTTACGGCGGGTTGCGGAAGGCGCTGCGATGATCCGCACTAAAGGAGAGGCCGGTACCGGAAATGTGGTCGAGGCTGTTCGGCACATGCGCACCATGAACCGCGAGATCCGGCAATTGGTTGGTTTGCCTCAAGAAGAAGTCATCAGTTTCGCGAAAAATCATGGCATTCCCTATGAGCTGGCTTCAGAAGTCAAACGCCTCGGGCGTTTGCCAGTAGTCAATTTCGCTGCCGGTGGCATAGCCACTCCCGCCGATGCGGCGTTGATGATGCAATTAGGGTGTGATGGGGTGTTCGTCGGTTCGGGTATCTTCAAATCAACCGATCCGGTCGAGCGTGCCCGCGCTATCGTCATGGCGACTGCTTTTTTCAAGGATAAAGATAAACTGCTGGAAGCGTCGATGAATTTGGGCGAACCGATGCCCAGCTTGGAAATCGGCCAAATTCCCAAAGCCGAATTATTCTCTGGCCGGGGGTGGTGAACAAAGCATGACGCAGCCGACAAGCATAGGGGTTCTGGATCTGCAAGGCGGTGTACAAGAGCACCTAGATCATTTACGCCGTATCGGTGTTGTCGGCAAAGCAGTTAAGCGGGCTGCTGATTTCAATGATCTTGCCGGTCTCATCATCCCTGGAGGTGAGAGTACCTGTTAGCCCGCTTGTTAAAGATTTTCGGCCTGAAAGACGCGATCATTCGGGAGCACGAGCGAGGATTAAAGTTATGGGGTACCTGTGCCGGCGCTATTTTGCTGGCGCAGGAGAATATCGGGGATGACTCTTATCTCGGCTTGATCGACATCGCGGTGCAGCGTAATGCGTTCGGTAGCCAATTGGACAGCTTTCAGTACCAGGCCGATATACCGCAAGTCGCTCCTGATCCACTCCCCATTGACATTTATCCGCGCGCCCAAGATCACCCGTGTCGGTGCTGGTGTCAGTGAGCTGCTCAGAATCAAAGACTATGTCGCAGCGGCGGAAGACGAACGGGTATTAGTCACCGTCTTTCATCCAGAACTGACACCCTGTCTAGCGTTTCACCGTTATTTCGCCGGTAAATGCGGTCTCATCCCGACGGTTGAGAACGCTATCGACGACACCTGGAACCGGCAGGCTTGGATGCGTGCCGCGCCGGTCTAAACGCCAGACAAAGTTGTTCTAAGTACATCAGCCACCCTAGCAATATCCGCATCACTGATTTCTGGATAAATCGGCAACGAAAGACATTGCTTGGCAACTGACTCGGCGACCGGCAAGGAGACTTGTACATAGTCCTCGGCAAATACGTTTTGTCGATGTAAAGGCAACGGATAGTAAATAGCCGAGGCAATGTCGGCCTGCTGCAGGGCTTTCTGTACCGCATCGCGTTGTGGTCCGAACAATACGGTGTACTGGTGATATACATGGCCGCCCGCCGAAGTCTCATACGGGAGAATAAGGGGCAGATCCTGCAACAGGTGTTTATACGATTCGGCCACACGGCGGCGACCGGCATTGAAGTTTTCAATAGATTTTAATTTGACCCGCAGAATAGCTGCCTGCAATTCATCCAGGCGACTGTTGAAACCGATTTCATCATGATGTGCGTATTGGCGACTGCCGTGATTACGCAATGCTCTAAGTCGTTCCGCCCATTGCGGCGAATGAGTGGTGATTAATCCGCCATCGCCAAAGGCCCCAAGATTTTTACTCGGGAAAAAACTGAAGCAACCGAAGTCACCCCACCCACCGGTTTTCCGGCCCTGCCGCTCGGCACCAAAAGACTGCGCACAGTCTTCAATTATCATTAATTGATGTCGCTCACACAGGGCTGTCAGTGTCTCCAGTTCCGCTGGTTGACCAAATAAATGCACCGGCAGTAGCGCTTTAGTGGCTGAAGTGATCACCGCTTCGATACCCGTCGGATTAATATTGAACGTGCGCGGATCAATATCGACAAATACCGGTCGCGCACCCACGTAACGAATCGCTTCTGCGGTAGCGATGAAAGTGAACGGAGTGGTGATCACCTCATCGCCGGGACCCACGCCGGCTGCGACCAACGCGAGATGTAGGGCATCGGTTCCGGAAGCGACGGCAATCGCGTGCTTGACACCGAGATAGTCGGCAACTTCTTGTTCGAAAGCCTGCACTTGAGAACCAAGGATAAACCGACCGCTAGTACAGTACGGCGGCGATAGCTTGATCTAACTCCTCTTTTAGACCGGCGTACTGTGCCGTCAAGTCCACCATCGGTATCACGTTGCTCATGATGCTCCCTTAATCGCTACCGCGTTGGCATGTTGCTTAATATCGGTGGTGATTTGCATCGCCGTGGCTAATGCCAGCTTACCGTCTTCCCCGGTGACTTCAGGCACAGCACCTTGTTGAACGGCTTGCAGGAATGCCTGCAATTGCAAATACAGCGCATCGGCTTGCGGGTAATGCTGTGTTTCCACTATGATCCGTAAATCGTCCCCATCGCCTTGCTTACGATGCACCGTCATGTTTTTTTCCTGTAAATCGAGGCTGAAATAGGCATTCGGTTGGAAAATCCGCAACTTGCGCTCGCTTTTATTGCTGACCCGGCTGGCGGTAAGATTAGCTACGCAGCCATTGCTGAATTCAAGGCGCGCGTTGGCAATATCAGCACCGGTGGTCAACACCGGCACCCCGATCGCGCTGAGTTGGCGTAGCGGTGCACCGACTATGCTCAGCACTAGATCAATATCGTGAATCATCAAGTCAAGCACTACATTGACATCGATACCGCGTGGCTTAAATGGTGCTAAGCGATGCGACTCGATAAACAGCGGTTGATGCAATAACGGTCGGGTTGCTGTGAAGGCGGGATTGAAACGCTCCAGATGACCGACTTGTAACAAACAGCCGTTCCGCTTAGCCGCTTGTATCAGCCGTTCCGCTTGAGCCACGGTGGTGGTCATGGGTTTATCAACGAGCACATGCACCCCATGCTCCAGGAAAAATTCGGCGACTTCAAAGTGGTTTTGGGTAGGCACCACGACACTAATAGCATCTACCCGACCCAATAATGCTCGATAATCGGTTAGTGCTTCCACACCCAAGCGCTGCCCTACGGCAACGGCTTGGTCCAGGTTTGTATCCACCACGGCACACAGTTTAGAACTTGGTAATGCTGCGTATTTCTCCGCATGAAACGTGCCCAAATACCCCACACCAACCACAGCGGTGCGGACCTGTTGTTGTGATGTGAGCACAGTCAACGGGCAATCCCCCGCTTGGACTCGGCAATAAATGCGATCAACTGAGCAACCGCCGAGGACTCATCCAGGCCGGATTCATGAATCGCGGTGACCGCTTCATCTAAACGTAGATTGCAACGAAACAATAACTTATACGCGCGTTTTAACTGTTGTATTGTAGTGGCATTAAAGCCGTGACGCTTCAAACCAACCCGATTGAGCCCATAGAGCTTAACCCGGTCACCAACCGCCATCATGAACGGCAGGATATCCAAGGTGACCATGCTGCCTCCCCCAATCATGGCATAGGCACCGATGCGAGTAAATTGATGGACGGCACATGAGCCGCCGATGTTAACGTAATTGCCCACGCTAACGTGGCCACCCAACGCGACAGCATTGGCCGTTACCACATGGTCGCCGATGGTGCAGTCGTGACCGACGTGGGTGTAAGTCATCAAGAAATTGTGGTGGCCGATTCGGGTAATGCCCTCATCTTTGGTGCTGCCCCGATGGATAGCGACGAATTCACGAATGACGTTGTTGTCGCCGATCACGAGGCGGGTGGACTGTTCGCCTGGGCTGAGTTCTTGTGCTGGGGTTCCGATGCAAGCGTGAGGGGAAATGTGGTTATTACGGCCCAGTTCAGTCGGGCCTTCGATGACGGCATGGTGTCCGATATGGCAATCGTCCCCGATAGTCACTCCGGCATCAATGACGGCATAAGCACCGAGACTAACCCGGTTTCCCAGCCGGGTATCGGGATGAATAATGGCGGTTGGATGAATCATAAGGTCCTGTCTAGGCGGCTTTCCCTGCCGTTTGGTTGCATAAAGGCGGCAGCACATGCGGTCACAGGCTTTGAGCAGCGCTATACTAACGGTAACCTATCAAGAAACCGAGCTCAATCTATTATCGACCGTTGCTTATTTGATGGCCCATTATTATATAACTATTTGATTTATTAGAATAACCTTAAAGGCGAGAAGTGTCATGTTATTATCAAAACAATCAGCAGCCATGCACATGGCTGCTTATACAGTCAATCCTGAATGTTTTATTTCCACTCTGATTATGGAAAACGGCCAAGAAATTGTCATTACCGATGAGATGGTTGAATACGCATGTAACTTACTGGAAGACTCCTTCTACCCCTTGCAGGTAGCAGAGGAAGTCGACGAATATGCCGATGAAGAAATTTAGCATTTATTAACGGCGCTGCCGACACAGCGTTCGCCGTGTCGGCAGCTTTTGATCATGATAACAACGTCCCTAATAAGGCAGATCTGATTGCCCCATCAGGTATTCATCGACGGCGCGAGCGCATTGACGTCCCTCGCGAATAGCCCACACCACTAGAGATTGGCCGCGACGTATGTCGCCTGCAGCGAATACCCGATTGAGAGAAGTTTGATAATTGTCGGTGTTAGCCAGGACATTTTGGTCGGTGTCTAACGCCACGCCCAGATCGTTGAGTAAACCTTCACGAATCGGGTGGGTAAAACCCATAGCTAACAACACCAGTTCCGCTTTGATGGAAAACTCGCTACCCGCCGCCTCCTGCGTAATCCACTGACCGTCCCCCTGTTGATGCCATTCCAGGCGTATACCCTGCACCGCCGTAACCCAGCCGTTTTCGCCTTCAAAGGCTTTGGTACCCACAGCCCAATCCCGTTCGCAACCTTCTTCATGAGAGGTAGAGGTGCGCAGTTTCATCGGCCAATGGGGCCAAGTGAGCAATTTGTTCTCTCTCGCAGGGGGTTTAGGCATGATCTCCAATTGGATCACCGAGCGGGCTCCTTGGCGGACTGCTGTGCCCACGCAATCGGAACCGGTATCGCCACCGCCGATGACCACCACGTCTTTGTCGCGAGCAAGAATCTCAACTTCCTTGGAGACTGTTCGTCCTTCGTCGCGCTGATTTTGCTGGATCAAATAATCCATGGCGAAATGGATGCCGAAATAATCTCTTCCCGGTAGTTGCAAATCACGTGGGTGCTCGGCCCCATTAGCTAACACCAAAGCATCGAATTCATCCAATAGTTTATCGGTTGGCACACCGGACCCGACGTGGCAATTGGGTCGGAACTCCACACCTTCCGCCAACATCTGCGCGACGCGCCGATCAATCAATTGATTGCCGAGTTTGAAATCCGGAATACCGTAAGCGAGTAACCCGCCGATACGTGGATGTTTCTCATAAACCACGACGCTGTGTCCGGCACGCGCCAATTGCTGAGCGCAAGACAGGCCGGCAGGACCGGAGCCGACCACCGCAACCCGTTTGCCGGTGCGGTGGGTGGCGATCTGCGGGGTAATCCAGCCCATCTCCCAGCCCTTGTCGATAATAGCGCACTCAATTGTTTTAATCGTCACCGGGGTGTCGGTAAGGTTGAGCGTACACGCCGTCTCACAGGGCGCAGGACAAACTCGACCGGTGAATTCGGGAAAGTTATTGGTGGAGTGCAAAACGTCCAACGCCTCGCGCCAGTTGCCGCGATACACCAAATCGTTCCAGTCCGGGATGATGTTGTTAATCGGACACCCTTGGTGACAATACGGAATGCCGCAGTCCATGCAGCGGGCACCCTGACGACGCACTTCGGCCTCTGACAAGGGGATCACGAATTCCTTGAAGTGCCGAACACGTTCAGTGACCGGGGCGTAGCTACGCTCCTGGCGGGGGATTTCTAAAAAACCGGTGGGTTTTCCCATTCACTTAAGCTCCCATAGTCAGGCTAACTTCCGGCGGCGCTGCTTTGGCTTGGGCCTCCATCTCCTTCAGCGCGCGCGGTACTCAACCGGCATGACCTTAACAACTAGGCATGAATGATCCAGTAGGTCGAGGATATCGCGTGGGCCCGGCGACTGTCCGGTGT
>JAAUQA010000470.1 GCA_012032855.1 Candidatus Competibacteraceae bacterium | reverse complement strand
AAACGCCGGACTTTCTCTGCGACGCGGGCAGGCCCAATACCGTATGGGCGATTACCCGGCGGCATTGCGATCCTTTGTGCAAACGGATTCCGCCTTTTGGCGCGGCAATGCCCTGTTTCGTCTAGGCCGTTACGCAGAGGCGCTACGAGCGTTTCAGACCGCGCTCGCCAAGCCGGGCGAGGAACAAGCATTGGCGCACTTCAACGCCGCTCAGACGCAGTTGGTGCTCAAGCAGTACGCGCTGGCTCTTGATTTGTATCGACAAATACTTTTACAAACGCCAGATCACCCTCAAGCCAAACTCGGTTTGGCTCAAAGTCTTTTGGAGCTGCGGGAATACACCGAAGCAATCACCGTGTTGCAAGACTTGACCATGGATAACCGCGTTGCGCGGGAGGCCCGTTACTTACTGGGTTTGGCCTATCTGCAAACCGGCGCGCTGAACGAGGCAGTGCCCCTGTTGGAGCGGGCAGCGCAGGAAGGTCCTTATTTTAAGGAAGCCCTGAGGTCGCTCGTGAGGGCCAACCGTCGCCTGGGATTTCAGCAACGCGCGGACATTTATGAACAACAGCTTGCTCGTTTTCAGTGGCAGGCGAAACGATTGCACACCTATTTTCTGGAGGATACGCATTGAAACTCGCGCAAATTACTAGCTTTTGCTTACTACTGTGGTGGAGTTGGTGTGGACCGCTCGCGGCGGAGAGGCCCACAAATCCTCCGGCGGATACCGTAACCGTGCAGGGGGAAGCGTTAATCGATCATGATCTGCCTCAGGCCCGAAAACGCGCCCTTCAGGAAGCCTTCAGCGCTGCGCTGACTCAATTGCTGGGCGCTTACCTGAGCGCCGAAAGTTACACACGCAATTACGAATCCCTGGAACGGGGCGTTTACAGCAAAACCCAAGGCTACGTTAAAGACTATCAAGTCGTACACGAAGCAGTGACGGAAGGTGTATTGGCGTTAACGGTTCAAGTGACCGTCACAATAGAGGACGTGCAGGACGATTTGAACGCGCTAGGCATTGTGCTCCAGTCCCTAGGCAATCCCGCCGTGGCGGTAGCAGGCGTCGATGAAGGCTTGACAGAACCGGAGTCGGTGCGGGTTTTCCAGGCAGCAATGGCGGACAAAGGTTTCCGCGTTCTTGCCGGCAACAGCACGCAGGCGGATGTGGTGATTCGGCTTACGGGCCAAGTCCGTAATCGTTCCCAAATCAGTGGAATGACCGGTGCCGTCATCGCGCTAAATGCTCAAGCAACCTGGCAAGCCGATAAGCGGGTGATTACTTCCGTCGCTACGGTGAGTAACGGCGCCGGTCTGAATGCAACGGACGCGCTGAAAGCAGCCTATGCGCAAGCGGCTATTGAACTGGTTCCTGAATTGCTGCAAGGCGTATTGGTCCGCTGGCAGGATGAGATGAATAATGGCCGCCCGCTCGAAATCACCGTCAATGACGCCGATTATTCACAGGCTCAGAGCATTCGACGCAGGTTGAATCGTTTGTTCGGGGTCAAAGGAGCCCGCTTCAAGGATTTTACAACCGACCATGCCCGTATCACGGTTTACTTCACTGGAACCTCGGACCTCCTAGCCGAGTTGATAGAAAAAACGAATTCGGTGGAGTTGCTGTGCGCGTCATCGGGTTGCAGCCTGATCGCTTATTGCTGGCGGTAAGGGCAAAACCGTGAATGACTGTTAAGGACACGGCCTGAGGACACGGCTTGGTGTTACCAGATTGCGCATTTTCATACCCATTAATCATGTAACGACGAGGTAAGAAAACAGAAAGCAATGTGATGTCTGAAGTTTTAGCCTCCTGGACCGGATTGTGATTTTCAGTAGTAGCCACTCCAGATGGACACAACAGTAAAGCATGATGTGGCTGTTCGAGCCGAGATTCGTCAGACACTACTGTACTAGGTCAATAAATGACAAAAGATGAAAATTAATTAATCAAAAGGCTCAATATGGATTCCGGACAGCTACAAATAAGGTAGTTTTTTGGCGGCAAGCACCGGTAGGCTATGCGCTTTGCTGCTAGGGAGCCCAGAGAGAAGATGCTTCACCTGCAAAACTTGATTGATGATGGCCGATGTTACCAGACGGTGCGGGAGCTGCGCTGGCCCGAAGGGGTGATTTGCCCGCATTGCGATTCGGGGCAGGTCACCAAACAGGGTAAGGACAGCACGCAGGTGCATCGGCAAAAGTATGTCTGCAAGGGTTGCCAGAGATACTTTGATGATCTGACCGGGACGGTGTTTGCGGGTCATCATCAACCAGTGAAAACCTGGCTGGTGTGCTTGTACCTGATGGGGTTGAACGTCTCTAACCGTCAGATTGCGCAAGAACTGGGGCTGAACCAGAATGATGTCCAGACTATGACCGCACAGCTGCGAGAGGGGGTCGTTGCCCGTCGGCCAGAGCCGCGTTTGTCGGGCACGGTGGAATGCGACGAAGTCTATGTCGTGGCCGGCCACAAAGGGCATCCTGAAGCCGTAAAAAAAAGGCCGTAAGGGGCGACGCCGACGGCTCAAGGGCGAGCGGGGGCGCGGGACGTTAGCGAAGGAGAAACCGCCGATCTTCGGTATGTTGCAACGCGGTGGAGAAGTGGTGATCCGCATGCTAGAGAATGTTCAGCAGGCCACGATCAGTCCGCTGATACAAACGGTCATTACCGCCGGAACCCAAGTCTACACTGATGAGTATGACATCTATACGCGCTTGGCTGACTGGGGGTTTGAACACCGTAGCGTTTGCCACAGTCAGGGGGAATATGCCCGCGATGAAGACGGCGACGGTTTCCACGAAATTCATGTCAATACTATTGAAGGCTTCTGGTCATTGTTGCGTTCCTGGTTGCGCCCCCATCGCGGCATCTCACAGGAAAAGCTGCCGCTGTACCTGGGTTTCTTTGAGTTCGTCCATAACACCCGAACTCGCGGAAAAAGTCTGCTCAAACCGCTTCTAGAACTGCTGTTGAGGTAACTGTCCAGAATCCATATAGAGCCAATCAAAATTGTGAAAAATTACCCAAAAAATTGTTGAGTATTATCATAAAGATTTTTAACTAGATTTGTGAAACCGCTTAGTATCAAGCCGGAAAAAGCAATGAAGATCAACGGCTTTTTCTAAAATATCATGGCATGAATAATGCTTAAACAGCTTGGGTGAGCTAAAAAATTTGAAAAATTAGGGAAAGAGTTATGCGCTAACGCTACACATTATAAAATCATATAAAGCCAGTTAATTTCGATCCCGATTATTGATCCAGATCATTGCATTTGGTGTGAGCTATTTTGGTTTTTCAATAACACAGCGGTTTCTCATGGCAGGATTACCCATTCCGAATAGGAAACCCTCGTTTGTTTGTGGAGTGATGAACTCACTTTTTTATTCCATTCCGAATCGTAAAGGAGATGCGTGCATGTCAACGTACATGTCAGAAAGAAACAAAAGCGTATTTTCACTCAATGCATTGCTGCGCCGCTCGACCATCGCCTGCGCTATCGGCTTGGCGTTGGGTGGTCTCAGTGGATATAGCCCACTCTCGGTCGCTCAACAAGCGTTTGAGATCGAATGCAAGGGTGACGG
>JAAUQA010000469.1 GCA_012032855.1 Candidatus Competibacteraceae bacterium | reverse complement strand
GAATTGAGCGTCCGCACTTTCAACCACTTCTGGATAACGCGATCAGCGCTACCAGCAATGCCAGTTCATGCGATTCGTTTAAGCGTTGCAAATGGACCGTCCCAGTACCCGGATCATGGGACAGGCCCTTTTCAGCCAGTCTTAAAAACATAGTGCATACTCGGGCATGCGCGTACTGAATATAATAAACAGGGTTGTCTTTGGATTGGGATTTGGCCAAGTCCAAATCGAAATCCAGATGTTGCTCGCTTTTGCGCATGACGTAGAAAAAACGGGCGGCATCATTGCCGACTTCCTGGCGCAGGTCACGTAAAGTCACGAATTCGCCGGATCGGGTGGACATCTGCGCGCGCACCCCCTGACGATAAAGAATAGCGAACTGCACCAGCAGTACATCCAGCTTATCGGAGTCCATGCCGGTCGCTCGTAAGGCCGCTTTGACACGCGGCACGTAGCCGTGATGATCGGCCCCCCAGATATCAATAACCCAATCGAAACCGCGTTCGAATTTTTCCATGTGATACGCAATATCGGAAGCGAAATACGTGCTCTGACCGTTTTCCCGTTGCACCACTCGATCTTTTTCATCGCCGAACGCGCTGGAACGAAACCACAACGCGCCCTCTTGTTCATACACGTGGTCCAAATGACGCAAGCGCTCAATGGTTTTATTAACCGCGCCGTTTTCGAGTAACCCGCGCTCTGAATACCAGTGGTCGTACTCCACGCCGAAACCTTTTAGATCATCGCGAATATCGTCCAGGATGTTGTTCAGCGCCAGTTCGAAATGTAGCGATAACGGTTATCGCCGAGCAGGGTTTTGGCGCGCTCAATCAGCGCATCGATAAAGATTTCTTTGTCGCCCCCTTGGGGTTCATCCGGCGGCAATTCAGCCGTGATCTCCTCCACTGTGACAACATAGCCGGCACCATGTTCGCTGTACAGGACTGCAGCGATATCACGCACATAAGCGCCTTTATAGCCGTTGCTCGGGAAAGGCATGGTCACGCCGCAGAGTTCCAGATAACGCAACCAAACACTCGCGGCCAAAATATGCATTTGGCGGCCGGCATCGTTCACGTAATACTCCCGGTGTACCCGATAGCCGATCGCTTCCAGCAGATTGGCGACCGTTGCCCCAAACGCAGCTCCTCGGCCATGACCGACATGCAAGGGGCCGGTCGGATTGGCGGAAACGAATTCTACCTGCACGCTTTGATCAGCACCTTGCCGGCTACGCCCGAATGTATCCCCTTGCGCCAAAATGTCTCGCACACACTGATGGATAAGCCGTCGGACTCAAGAAAAAATTAATGAATCCGGGTCCGGCAATGTCTACCCGGTCCACATAGTCGGAAGGCGGCAATTCCGCCACGATCTGCTCGGCCAACTGTCTTGGTTTTCGCCGCGCTGCCTTGGCCAACGCCAGGGCTACTGAAGATGCAAAATCCCCGTGAGCCGGATCACGGGTACGTTCCAGGGGAATCTCGGGGAGCGTAGTTGCCGGTAATAACTCAGTCTGTTGCAAATGCTGCAAGGTTTGAGTGAGCAATTGCTGCAAATGGTATCTCAAGTGAACCCTCCGTATAGCGGTAGATCATGCAAACTGATTATTGTGTGGCAAAGGCGTGTCATGTCACAACAAATCCTGTGGATCGACATCTAAAGACCAACGCACTTTTCTGGCGGTTTTCAACGTTCCCAGCTGTTCCACCCAGCGGCCCAGAAATTCATGCAGGTGCCGCCGTTGAATAGCTTGTACCAACAGTTGTGCCCGGTAGCGACCGGCCCTGCGTTCCATAGGAGCAGGGACCGGGCCGAACAGTTCCACGCCATGTACGAACCGGCCACCTAAATCCATCGCTTCTCGAAGAAAACAGTGTGGTAAGTCCGGCTGCTGAGCCTCGGCTCTGAGCAGGGCCTGCCAGGTAAACGGCGGTAATTGCGCTTCCCGACGTTCCTCCAAAGCCGCCATTGCGAAAGCGGAGTACCCCTCGGTCACTAAAACCCGTAGTAATGGATGCTGGGGATGATGCGTTTGAATAACCACTGTCCCCGGTCGGTGCGCCCGCCCGGCTCGCCCGGCCACTTGCACGATGAGCTGCGCCATGCGTTCGCTGGAACGGAAATCGGAGCCGAACAAGCCCTGATCGGCGTCCACAATGCCAGCAAGCGTGACTGCGGGAAAATGATGCCCTTTCGCCAGCATTTGGGTACCGATCAAGATGCGCCGCTTGCCGTCATGGATTTCGCTAAGCAACGTTTGCAAGCTCCCTTTGCGGCGGGTACTGTCCCGATCAATGCGAGCGATGCCTACGGCAGGAAATTCTCGTTTTAGCACCCGTTCAAGCCGCTCGGTACCTTGTCCCAGTGCACGTAAATCGATGCTTCCACAACTCGGACAGGCGATGTTGACGGATTGTTGCGCACCACAGTGATGGCAGATCAGTTGTTGCCGTTGCAAATGCACGGTCATGCGTGCATCGCAGCGTTGGCATTGCGCCAGCCAACCGCATTCGTGGCAAATCAGAGTCGGTGCGAAACCACGCCGATTGAGAAACAACAAGACTTGACCATCCTGCGCCAGATGAACCCGCATACGGTCGAGCAGCGGTGTGGAAAGTCCCTCTTCCATCCGTTGCCGACGTACATCCAGCACTTCGATAGCGGGTTCGACCGCGTCTCCAACCCGTTCCGGCAAACGTAAATAGCGGTACCGACCCGAACGGACATTTTGCAAGCTTTCTAATGATGGCGTAGCCGATCCCAACAGCACCGGCACCTTCCATTGTCGGGCACGTACTACCGCCAAATCCCGAGCATGGTAACGAAATCCGTCTTGTTGTTTGAAAGAAAGGTCATGTTCTTCATCGATAATGATCACCCCCGGCCTACGCAAAGGCGCGAACACCGCCGAACGGGTACCGATGACCACTGAAGCAACGCCGTTTTGCGCGGATGTCCAGGCGTCCAGACGTTCCCAGTCGGTGAGGTTGGAATGTAATACCGCCAATGGTGCAGTCACCCGTTCCCGAAAACGCATGAGCAATTGAGGTGTTAGGCCGATTTCGGGCACCAGTAATAGCGCTTGATCACCACGGGCCAAAACGGCCTCCACGGTGCGCAGATAAACCTCGGTTTTGCCGCTACCGGTCACGCCGTCCAATAGAAAAACGGCAAATTCGTTGAGCGACTGAACGATACCGGTTACTGCCTCATCTTGAAAACGATTGGGCAAGGGAGGCGGTACCGGACGCTCCACTAAATCCGGTTGATTGAACTCCGCTTCGATCCAACCTTTATCCTGCAGTACACGCACTGTTTTCGTGGTGTCCGGTAATTCCCGTCGCAACTGGATGGCTTGCACTCCTGCCGAATGCACGGCGAGATATTCCAACAGCAAACGCTGACGAGGGGCACGGCGCAGTTTATCCTCTACCAAAGCGGTATGGCCGGCGGCGGTAACACGCCACAGTGGTTCTTCTTTGCGCCGGACTGCTCGGCCTTGGCGCAGCAATGCTGGTAATAACGTGCTAAAGACTTCCCCCGGCGGGTGATGGTAATAGCGTTGTGACCAGTTAGCTAACTCCAACA
>JAAUQA010000063.1 GCA_012032855.1 Candidatus Competibacteraceae bacterium | reverse complement strand
ACAATTCCAGGTAGGCAAGCCTAAAGCGTTCAGGCTGAAAGTAGTCTGCTTTGTGTGTGTCGAACCAGGTGGCAATTTCCTGCTCATCAAGCACGATTCCATCATTGTGGCGTTCGCCATCAATAATTGCGTAGGCGATATCCCGACGTTGGCGCAATAGCCGGGCGACACGCATTACCTCGTCGTCGGTAATGAAAGCCGAAGTCGATATACCGTATCGCAATTGCCCTGCAACCAGGTCGTCGCGAAACTCTGTTTCGAAAGCACGTGACGTGCGACCGGTGACCATCAGAAATCGCTGGTAATTCTCGTTGCTGAAGCGTCCTGTAGCCGGATCGCGAAATTCCGGCATGCTCTGGATCGACTCGGCGAGCTGGATGTCACTGACGCGCACGCCGGCATCGATCCCGGCCTGCAACAGCAATTTCTTGTCGATCAGGGATTGCAGTGCGAGCAGGCGCGTTTCCTCGCGGCTCCAGTCATCCGGGTTGAAGGCTGCGCCCTGCTCCGCCTGCGCGCGATTTCGCGCGTCAACCAGGTGCTGCTGGTATTCGCCAAGTTCGATTTCCTCGCCGTTGACTTCGGCAACTACCACCTTGCTCGCGGCATTCAGGTATTCGCCAACGCCCCAGAAGGCAAAGGTCAGGCAGATCGCTACCACGATAACGCCGGCGACGAGGCCTTGCGCACGGTCTCGAATGGACTGAAGCATCTGGTGGCACCCTAAAAGTGTCTGAACCCGTGTTCTGGCCAACACCGGGATAGATGGCGGAGCGGACGGGACTCGAACCCGCGACCCCCGGCGTGACAGGCCGGTATTCTAACCGTCTGAACTACCGCTCCGGTATTCTGTTGCTGGTGGGTGCTGAGGGTGTCGAACCCCCGACCCTCCGCCCTTGTAAGGGCGATGCTCTCCCAGCTGAGCTAAGCACCCGCCAAAATAAAAGCGCTATTTTACAGCATCTTTGAGCGCTTTGCCAGCCTTGAACGCCGGAATCTTGGTCGCGTTGATTTCAATTGGATTACCGGTACGCGGGTCACGCCCGGTACGGGCAGCTCGATCACGAACCGAGAAAGTACCGAAACCGATCAAAGCAACTTGATCCCCCTCTTTGAGCGCCCCGGTCGATCGCTTCTAATACAGCATCGACTGCCTTACCCGCCGCAGCTTTGGAAAGATCAGCCGAATTGGCTACCGATTCGATTAACTCGGATTTATTCATGCGTCCTATCCTTTTAGTGGTTATTGGGCTCGATTGACTGGGACTGGGCTTACCCCCGGAATAGAGGTGTCTTATAGCAAGGCCCCTACTGCAGTGTCAACCGCAATTTTCAGTGCGGACGAACGCTTTTACCTTTGCCCGTTTCTTTCCCTTCCCCCTGATTGTTGAGTTCTTCCAACGGCTCCTTTTCGGAATCGGGCGAAGGTAAGGGGTGCAGCGCAATTTCGAATACCTGGTCAATCCACCTTACCGGGCGAATATCCAGCTTACTCAAGATGTTTTCCGGAATATCCGCTAAATCTTTACGGTTCTCCTCCGGAACGATGACGACCCCAATATTCCCGCGATGGGCTGCAAGCAACTTCTCCTTCAGACCGCCGATAGGCAATACTTCACCGCGCAAGGTGATTTCTCCGGTCATCGCGACATCGGCGCGCACGGGCACTTTGGCCAAAGCCGACACCAAGGCCGTGCACATGCCGATTCCGGCGCTCGGACCGTCTTTCGGAGTTGCTCCCTCAGGGACGTGAATATGTAAATCGTATTGCTGGTGGAAATCAGGATCAATACCCAAACTTTGCGCTCGACTTCTCACTACGGTCATGGCGGCCTGAATCGATTCGCGCATCACCTCGCCCAACTTGCCGGTATGGATCAACTTGCCCTTGCCCGGTACCGGGGCGGCTTCGATCACCAGCAATTCCCCCCCCACTTGGTCCAGGCTAAGCCGGTCACTCGACCGATTTGATCCTGTTCTTCAGCAAGACCGTAGCGGAACCGACGCACTCCGAGATACTTCTCCAACATCTCCGGGGTAACGACGTTTTTCTCGCTGCTGGGGTCGAGCATGATTTCCTTGACCGTTTTACGGCAGATCTTGGCGATCTCGCGCTCCAGATTACGCACCCCGGCTTCGCGGGTGTAATAGCGGATGATGTCCAGAATCGGCGCTTCGCCGAGTTCGATTTCTTTGACCTTCAAGCCGTTATTACGAATCTGCTTGGAGACCAGATAGCGGGTGGCGATATTGAGCTTTTCGTCTTCGGTATAACCGGGGAGTCGAATCACTTCCATACGATCCAACAGCGGCGCCGGAATATTTAAGGAATTAGCGGTGGCGACGAACATGACGTCGGACAGATCAAAGTCTACTTCCAGATAGTGATCGTTGAAAGTGTGATTCTGCTCGGGGTCCAACACCTCCAACAGCGCTGAGGAGGGATCGCCGCGAAAATCCATCGACATCTTGTCGATTTCATCCAGCAAAAACAGCGGATTTCTAGCCCCAACCTTGGACATATTTTGGATAATTTTGCCCGGCATAGAACCGATGTAGGTTCGCCGATGGCCACGAATCTCCGCTTCGTCACGCACGCCGCCCAACGACATGCGAATAAATTTGCGGTTGGTGGCGCGCGCAATGGAACGTCCCAGGGAAGTCTTGCCCACCCCAGGCGGTCCCACCAAGCAAAGAATCGGCCCCTTGAGTTTACGTGCGCGCTGTTGCACAGCCAAGTACTCCAGAATCC
Source organism: Candidatus Competibacteraceae bacterium (assembly GCA_012032855.1). Next base: position 8,221 of record JAAUQA010000063.1, on the reverse strand, counting down.
GTTCCTTAACCTTTTCCAGGCCGTAATGATCTTCTTCAAGGATGGCTTCAGCGCCCGCCAGGTCGTGACGGATCTTGGTGCGTTTTTTCCACGGCACGTTGACCAGCCAGTCGATGTAATTACGCACCACAGTGGCTTCTGCCGACATGGGCGACATCATCTTAAGCTTGTTCAATTCGGTGGTAGCTTTGGCTTTGACATCCTTGGGCATGCCGACGGTCTCGATTTTCTTGGCCAGTTCTTCGAGCTCATTGGGCGCATCTTCAAGATCACCTAATTCCTTTTGGATGGCTTTCATCTGTTCGTTCAGATAATATTCGCGCTGGCTTTTCTCCATTTGTTGCTTGACCCGACCACGAATGCGTTTCTCGACCTGCAGGATGTCGATCTCACCTTCCACTTGGCTCAACAAATACTCCAAACGATCACGGGGCTTGAGAATCTCAAGTATTTTCTGTTTTTCTTCGAGTTTCAACGCCATATGGGCGGCAACGGTATCAGCCAACCGTCCCGGATCGTCGATTCCGGCTAGTGAAGTGAGCACTTCACCCGGTATTTTCTTATTCAGCTTAACGTACTGATCGAAGATATTGAGGACCGAACGCATCAAAACTTCAGTCTCACGGTCGGTATCCGGCGTAGTCGCCGTGTCCAGTAAACTGACGTCGGCGAGAAAGCAGGCGTCGGTTTCGGTGAATTGCTCGACCTGCGCCCGTTGGCTACCCTCCACCAATACCTTGACCGTGCCATCCGGCAACTTCAGCAATTGCAGAATATTCGACAGCGTACCTAATAAATAAAATGTCTTTTACGCCCGGATCGTCCACTTCCGCACTTTGCTGGGCGAGCAATAGAATGCGTTTGTCGCTTTGCATAGCGATTTCCAGAGCACGGATGGACTTTTCCCGCCCGACAAACAGGGGAATCACCATATGCGGGTAGACGACGACGTCACGGAGTGGCAGAACCGGCGTAGGCATAGCTAAAACCTCGGTAACTGTAGAACGAATCTCGAATAGCGCTACATAGCAGCTTCTTGCAGAAGCTTCGCCTAATGCGGCTAGCCGTTCCCTGAGCGCTGATTAGAAGAGAACAGGTATTCCTGATGCTTGTAATAAAGTGGGGATTAGATACGGTTATTCAACACCCAAAGAACCTGGGGTGTTGAATAAAAACCGCTCTAACATACTTAGGAAGATCAATCCGACGAGGCAACCCGGCGTTGTTGCGCCGCATTTTCATAGATAAAGTACGGTTCGGATTCCCCTTTGATTACCGATTCGTCGATGACCACCTTGTCCACCCCTTGCATACTGGGCAGGTCATACATCGTGTCCAACAGCATGTTCTCTAAGATGGTGCCGTAACTCCCCGTTGCCCCTGTTTTACGCTCCATCGCTTTGTGGGCAACCGCGCTTAGCGCCTCATCGCGAAATTCGATTTCGCAGCCTTCCATTTCGAACAACTTGGCGAACTGTTTAACGAGGGCGTTCTTGGGTTGGGTCAGAATTTGTACCAAGGCGTCTTCGTCCAATTCTTCCAGAGTAGCGACTACCGGCAGACGGCCGACGAATTCCGGGATTAAGCCGTATTTAATCAAATCCTCGGGTTCAACATCAGCCAGCAATTTACTCAGATCCCTATCGCCATCCTTACTTTTCACTTGCGCGGAGAAACCGATACCACCTTTATCGGAACGGCTTCGAATGACTTTTTCCAGGCCGGCGAACGCGCCGCCGCAAATAAACAGAATATTGGCTGTGTCGACTTGCAGAAATTCTTGCTGTGGATGCTTACGCCCACCCTGCGGAGGCACCGAGGCAATTGTCCCTTCAATCAACTTGAGCAGAGCCTGTTGGACCCCCTCACCGGAGACATCCCGAGTGATGGACGGGTTGTCGGATTTACGAGATATTTTGTCGATTTCATCAATGTAAACGATGCCGGTCTGCGCTTTCTCAACATCGTAATCGCATTTCTGCAAGAGTTTTTGGATGATATTTTCGACATCCTCTCCCACATAGCCGGCTTCCGTAAGGGTAGTGGCATCAGCGATAGTGAAGGGTACATTGAGCATACGGGCCAAGGTTTCGGCCAACAAGGTTTTACCGCAACCGGTCGGACCGATGAGCAAAATATTACTTTTCGCAACCTCGACATCACCGCGGCGATGATGGTGCAAGTCGAGCCGTTTGTAATGATTGTAAACAGCGACCGCTAGAATTTTCTTGGCGCGTTCCTGACCGATCACATATTCATTGAGAACGTTCTTGATTTCATGCGGTTTCGGCAGTTTGTTGCTGGCCGCAGGGGCGTTTTCCTCCATTTCTTCACGAATAATGTCGTTACACAGCTCGACACATTCGTCACAAATGAAGACATTCGGACCGGCGATCAGTTTACGTACTTCATGCTGACTCTTGCCGCAGAAGGAGCAATAGAGGAGCTTATCGTCGCCACTTTTGCCATTTCGATCTTTACCCATCGAAATCTCCGTATCGGTTAACTGTTAGCGCGGCTACTCTCTTTTGCGGAGAGGATGACCCCAGAGCGCCTTTGCTTAAGCGTGATCTATTAGGTCGGTCAGCCAGCATAAAATACATCTCCCTGAATAATAACCTTGACCTTGTTTTTCCGGCTATTCCCTGGTCTCCACTCCAGCAGATCATCGCTTATGAATCTGTTGGTTGGAATCTTTAACTTGGCGTTTTCAACAAAGAGGCGCCACCTCGGTGGGTCAATACGGCATCAATTAAGCCATACTCCACTGCAGCGCTACCCCCCATGAAGTTGTCGCGATCGGTATCCTCGGCGATTTTTTCCAGACTTTGTCCGGTATGCTTGGCCAGAATCCGATTCAAGCGATCACGGGCCTGTAAAATCTCCCGTGCGTGGATATCGATATCACTGGCTTGACCTTGAAAGCCTCCCAGTGGTTGATGAATCATGATGCGCGAATGAGGCAGGCAGAAACGCTTGCCCGCCGTGCCGCCGGATAGCAATAAAGCCCCCATGCTGGCTGCTTGACCGATACACATGGTACTCACATCCGGCTTGATGAATTGCATAGTGTCGTAAATCGCCAAACCGGCGCTCACCGATCCGCCGGGTGAATTGATGTAAAGATGAACATCTTTGTCCGGATTCTCCGCTTCGAGGAACAATAGCTGAGCCACGATCACGTTAGCGACATAATCATCGACCGGACCAACCAGAAAGATGACATTTTCCTTCAGTAACCGCGAATAAATGTCATAGGCCCGCTCGCCGCGGGACGTTTGTTCGACGACCATAGGCACCAAGTTGAGCGCCTGAGTAGTCACCGCCGAACTGTGGGGGTAGCTATTGCTCATTCTATCGACTCCGGCCCTTCGTCAGGGTTAGCACCTTGTTTAGATTGTACGATCTCAGCAAAAGAACTGGGTTTGTCGGTCACTGTGGCGCGCTCAAGCAGCCAATCAATCACTTGATCCTCCAACGCCAGCGCTCTTATGCTTTCTAATGCTTTGGGATTGCTTTGATACCAACGGATTACTTCCGCCGGTTCTTCGTAAGTGGATGCCATGGACGCCAAATGAGTGCGCACGCGGTTTTCGTCAGGTTTCATGTCATTTTTCGACACCAATTGTGACACGATGATCCCTAAGGCTGCTTGCCGCCGTGCTTGAGGAGCAAATAGCTGTGTTTTCAATTGGGTGAGTTGCTCGGCATTTTGTTCACTGGTTTCAGGCAGATTCAGCTGTCTAGCCATCTGCTCCATGTTTGCATCAATCATGACCTGTGGCACAGGAATATCGTTGGCGTTCAACAACCCATCCAATAGCTGATTCTTGACGTTGTTTTTGATACGTTCCAGCAATTCCCGTTCCATGTTTTCTTGAACAGCCTTGCGCAAAGCGTCAATACCGCCTTCTTTGATTTCGAATTTGGCAACAAAATCGTCATTCAATTCGGGCAATTCGGATTCCGCTACCGCACTGACTTGGACCGTGAAATGTGCTGTTTTCTCAGCGACTTCCTTGGCCGGATAGTCGGCCGGAAAAGTGAGGTCGAATTCAGTAGTACCACCCGCCGACACGCCGACCAATGCCTCTTCGAAGTCCTTGAGCATGGTGCCTGAACCCAACACGACAGGCACATCTTTTCCTGTGTTACCGGGGAAGTCGTTGCCGTCGACTTTTCCCTCAAAGGTAACCGTCACTTGATCTTGTTGTTGCGCGGCACGCTCTACGGTATTCCAACGGATATTTTGCCGACGCAGGGTGTCGATCATTGAATCCACATCAGCTTCAGTGACCTCAGCAATAGGCTGCTCAACGGTGAGACCGTCTAATCCCTTGATCTCGAATTCCGGAAGAACTTCAAAAGTCGCACTGTATTCCAAATCCTCCCCTTCCTTGGATCCTTAGGTCAAGTTGCGGGGTTCCTAATGGACGCAGTTCTCGTTGGATTAGGGCTTCCTGCAAGGTGTTGCGCAGCACCTCACCTAAGATTTCCTCCCGCACTTGGGCGCCATACATGCCTTTCGCAACTTTGAAGGGCACCTTTCCCGGTCTAAACCCCTTGAGTTTTATCTGCCGAGATAGGGATAGCAGGCGATCCTTGACTTTAGGCTCGATGTCCTGGGCGGGAACCTGAACCGTTACCCGCCGTTTGAGACTATCAAGCTCTTCAACTGAAATCTGCATTTAATTACCTCTAAGTCATTCAACGCCCGGCCTAGCCGCCCGCAGCAAAACGCCCGTACTCATGATATAACAGTGGATATGGTGCGAAAGGAGAGACTCGAACTCTCACGGGTTACCCCACTGGAACCTAAATCCAGCGCGTCTACCAGTTCCGCCACTTTCGCCGGAGATGTGCTCTTAAGTCAATGAGCCGCTGATAATTATACAAGACGGGAGGCGCCTATACACCTTATAACCAAGCGGATGTTTGTCAAATTGATGCGGAAATATAACACGAAAATTAACAAAGCTAGTCATCACGGCTCAACGCGCACCAGCAGATTGACCGAACAGACCAACCATGGCGTTTGCTGTTGTCAACTTTGGCAGCGTATCCTGCTCCGCAGGTTGGCTGAAATCCTTACCCTTGTTATGATTCCTCCGCGGTGCAAGGAAACTATCGACACCTTACAACGCACTAAGTGGCTGAGTCTAACACTCATGTTTCACCCCAAGGCTAAACGCTACAAGCACACCCCAAACGCATGAGTTTTCCAATTGGTCCGAATTTTTCCACATGGGAGGCTATGCCCTGTATGTCTGGCTGTCTTATGGGTTAACGCTAGCCGTGTTGGGAATGGTTATCTCGGCATTGCTGTTCCGTCATCGCCAACTCAAGCGTGACCTGGAGCAACGGACCCGTCGTCAGCGACGGTCGTGAGGTTTTGATGCATCCCGTTCGTCGTAAACGTTTGACTTTCCTGCTGCTTATTGTGTTGGGCGTGGGCGTCGCCGCCAGCTTGACCCTCTATGCCTTGCAGCAAAATATTAATCTATTTTATTCGCCCAGCCAGATTGCCGCCGGCGAGGCGCCGGTCGGGCGCAGCATCCGAGTCGGTGGCTTAGTGGTCGCCGGGAGTGTGGCGCGCCAACCAGAAAGCCTCCAAGTTGAGTTCGCGCTCACCGACAACCAGGAACTCATAAAGGTTCGCTTTGACGGCATCTTGCCCGACTTGTTTCGGGAAGGGCAGGGCATCGTGGCGCGGGGTCGCGTCACTGACGAAGGCGTTGTGCAAGCGGAAGAGGTATTGGCCAAACATGATGAGAATTATATGCCTCCGGAAGTCGCTGACAGCCTCAAACAAGCCGGTATGTGGCAACACGGCAACCCTTCATCCGACGCCAACTGAGGACGATTAGCGATGCTGCCGGAAATTGGTCATTTAGCCCTCGTTCTCGCACTTACACTAGCCTTACTGCAAGCCAGCGTCCCGCTGGCGGGCGCAGCCGTCGGCGATGCCCGTTTGATGGCGGTTGCACGACCGGCTGCCGCCGGACAATTCGGTTTTCTGGCGCTGAGCTTTCTGTGTCTGGTGTTGTCGTTCATCAATAACGACTTCTCCGTAGCCTATGTCGCGCAGAACTCGAATAGCCAGCTACCGATCTGGTATCGCATTTCGGCAGTCTGGGGCGGGCATGAAGGCTCATTGTTATTATGGGTGTTGATCTTGGGTGGGTGGACCGTCGCCGTGGCCTTATTCAGCCGCGCCTTACCCCGGGATTTGGTCGCGCGGGTGCTCGGTGTTATGGGTTTAATCAGTGTGGGCTTTTTGCTGTTTCTGCAGCTGACATCCAATCCATTCGACCGCCTGTTGCCTGATTTCCCGCTGGATGGACGCGATCTGAATCCGTTGTTGCAGGATTTTGGTCTCATCGTCCATCCACCCATGTTGTATATGGGCTATGTCGGTTTCTCCGTCGCCTTCGCCTTCGTAGTCGCCGCCTTACTGAGCGGTCGGTTGGATAGCGCCTGGGCGCGTTGGTCGCGGCCGTGGACCACGGTAGCGTGGTGTTTTCTAACCCTCGGCATTGCTCTCGGTAGTTGGTGGGCGTATTACGAATTAGGCTGGGGCGGTTGGTGGTTCTGGGACCCGGTGGAAAACGCGTCGTTCATGCCTTGGCTGACCGGTACCGCATTGATTCACTCGTTGGCGGCGACCGAAAAACGCGGTGTGTTTCGCGCCTGGACAGTCCTGTTGGCCATCGCTGCTTTTTCCTTGAGTTTGCTCGGCACGTTTCTGGTCCGCTCCGGAGTATTAACGTCGGTACATGCGTTCGCCAACGATCCAACCCGTGGTTTATTCATTTTGGCGCTGCTGACATTGATTACCGGCGCGGCGCTGACCTTGCTGGTATTGCGCGCCGATGCAATTCGCAGTGAGGGACAGTTCTCGCCGGTATCGCGGGAAACCACCTTGTTGCTGAATAATGTCTTGCTGATCGGCGCCTGTGGAGTGGTGTTTACCGGCACGCTGTTTCCGTTGCTGGTGGATGTGCTGCAATGGGGCAAGATTTCCGTCGGTCCGCCCTATTTCAACACACTTTTCGTACCCTTGACCCTGGTGTTACTGCTGGTTTTGGGTGTCGGCCCTTTGCTACGCTGGAAACGCGATGACCTCAGCCGGCTAAAAGTACCGCTGATTCGCTTCGCAATATTGAGTGCAACCTTAGGCATTTGCTTGCCGTGGCTGCTGAACGGTGAATTACGGTTTTGGGTGGCGCTTTCCCTGAGCCTGGTGTTTTGGGTGTTGTGTACCGAATACTACGATGTCAGGGATCGATTGTCGCACAAACGCCAACGATGGACCGCTTTGCTGAATCTGCCACGCAGTTACAAGGGGATGGTTTTCGCTCATGTGGGATTGGCCGTTTGCGTGACGGGCGTCACCATTACCAGTGTCTACAGTGTCGAGCGCGATGTGCGCATGGAACTCGGGGATACCGTGCAACTCGGTCCCTACGGGTTCCGCTTGTCCAGTCTACGGGATGTGGACGGTCCTAATTATCAAGCGACCCAGGCCAAAATCGAAGTCTTGGACAGCGATGGCCAACTTGAAACTGTCCTAGCTCCGGAAAAACGCCTGTACACCGTCCAGCAGATGCCGATGACGGAAGTTGCCATTCGACCTGGTCTGACCCGCGATCTCTATCTTGCTCTAGGGGAACCACTATCTGAAGGCGTGTGGGCCGTGCGTATTCATTATAAGCCGTTCGTGAGGTGGATTTGGTTGGGTGCGATCTTCATGGCAATCGGCGGTTTTCTCGCTGTCAGCGATCCCCGTTACCGACTGTCCCGACGGCGTTCGACCAGTCCCGCAGCAGCGGAAACCGCTCATGTCGCCAAAGCTTAAATTATCGTTGTTGCTGTCGCTGCCGTTAGGTGCTTTTCTGGTACTGCTGTGGTTTTTATGGCAAGGCTTGGATAACGACCCGAGTTTGCTGCCTTCGGCATTGCTCAATCGTCCTTTACCGGCTTTCCGGGCGGCCACTTTGACCGATCCGCAACGCTTCATCACGCCGGACGATTTACGCGGAGAAATCGCCTTATTCAATGTCTGGGCGACCTGGTGTCCGACCTGCGAAGCGGAGCACGACATGCTGCGACAGCTTGCGGCGCAGGGGGTGATTATTTACGGCTTGAATTACAAAGATCAGCGGGAGCTGGCGCTGCGCTGGCTAGCCACGTTGGGCGATCCTTATCGGTTCAACATCAA
>JAAUQA010000468.1 GCA_012032855.1 Candidatus Competibacteraceae bacterium | reverse complement strand
CGGTGCGCAACCCCGGATCAAGGCCGAGGGTTGGTCGGGGACCGGCCGGTGCCGCCATTAACAAATCGCGCAGATTGGCGGCGAACACCTGAATCGCTTCCTCTTCGGCGGCTTCACGCAAGCGTTGTTTCAGCTCCAGATCCAAATGGGTGAATATTTTCACTTTCCACGCCCAGCGCACCGCATCCCGCAACCAGGTATCCGCCGGTCGGCCTTGATCGCGGATGTTGAAGCGCGCCGCAATCATGCCTTCGCAAGGACCGGGATTTTGCTGCGGATCGCCGACTTCCAAAGTCAGTTGCAACACCCCTTCGTTACGCCCGCGAAACAATGCCAACGCGCGATGGGAAGGAATTTTGTTCAGTGCCTCTCGATAATCGAAATAATCGGCGAATTTCGCTCCGGTTTCGGTTTTGTCCTTTACCACCTGCGAGCACAGCATGGCATGTTCCCACACGTAATCGCGAAGCTGTCCCAGCAATTCGGCATCCTCAGCGAATTCCTCCATGAGAATTTGCCGTGCGCCTTCCAGGGCAGCTTTGCTGTCGGCGATGTCTTGATCGGGTTTGATATAGGCAGTAGCCGCTGTTTCAGGTGTTTGGGTAGGATCTTTCAATAACCCGTGAGCCAATGGTGCAAGCCCGGCTTCGCGGGCTATCTGTGCTTTGGTACGGCGTTTGGGTTTGTAGGGCAGATAGAGATCTTCCAAACGAACCTTGGTATCGGCGGCACGAATGACGGTCGCTAAATCCTCGGTCAGTTTGTCCTGCTCCGCAATGCTTTTTAATATCACCTCACGGCGTTCCTCCAGCTCGCGCAAATAGCCCAACCGTTCCTCCAACAGGCGCAGCTGAGTGTCATCCAAACCGCCGGTCGCTTCTTTGCGGTAGCGTGCGACAAAAGGCACGGTGGCCCCACCATCCAATAAATCAATAGCGGCTTTTACCTGGTGTTCTTGGACGGCTAGTTCTTGGGTGATAAGTTGGGTAATGTTCATCGTTAAATCAGTGCTTCCTCGCTAACCACTAAGCCATCTTCATCGGCATACACATAATGGCCGGGAACGAATTGAACGTTGGCGAACCGCAGCGGCACATCCTGCTCGCCGACGCCGTGTTTAACCGAGTGCAGAGGATGTATGGCCAATGCCTTAATGCCCATATTGAGCTTGATTAAGGTGGCGGCATGACGGATACAGCCGTTCACCACCAGCCCATGCCACCCATTTTGATGCGCCTTCTCGGCCAACTCAGCGTCCAACAAAGCGCAGCGCAGGGAACCGCCACCGTCCACAACCAGCACCCGGCCCTGCCCAGGCTCTTCTAAAGTCGTTCTTACTAGCGCGTCGTCTTCAAAAACTTTGAGCGTGGTGCATGGGCCACAAAAGGCGACCCGTCCCCCAAAATCTTTGAGGATCGGATCGGCTATTTGCAGGCGCTCGGCATGAGCGTCGCAAAGATTGGTCGTTCTAAATTCCATCGTGTTACCCTTCGGCTTGGCGTCGTCAGCAGTGTAGCGTCGAGATCGTCTTTCAGGCAACGCTATTCCGACACCAAATTTTTATCGGATTGCGAAGGAGGTAGCATGATCGGCTTGTTACAACGGGTGCGAGAAGCCCGGGTTGAAGTGGATGGGGAAACCGTGGGTGCAATCAGCACCGGTTTGTTGGTGTTGGTGGGCGTGGAGCGCGGTGACGGCGAACCGCAGGCGCGACGCCTGTTGGAGCGTATCCTAGGGTACCGGGTATTTGGCGATGCACAAGGACGCATGAATCACAGCGTGCAAGACATCAACGGCGGTTTGTTGCTAGTGCCTCAGTTCACCCTAGCAGCGGATACCCGCAAGGGATTCCGGCCCAGTTTCACACCGGCTGCCGCTCCCGAACAAGGTCAACGATTGTTTGAGTACTTGGTAAGCCAAGCGCGAGCTGAGCACTCGCCGGTAGCTACAGGACAGTTTGGCGCCGACATGCAAGTGAGTTTGCTGAACGATGGACCGGTGACGCTGTGGTTGCAGGCTAAAGCAGATAATTAAGCCGGTGCTGAACCAAGTGTGTCACTCACCACTGACGCCGATCACGATGACCGTCACATTATCGCTGGCCCCACGAACCAGTGCCAGTTGGACCAGACTCTCAACCACCTCTTGCAGGTCGGCGGTGTTTAATAAACGAGCAATTTCCGTATCGCTGACCACTTTATTGAGACCGTCGCTGCAGAGTAAAAACACATCGCCGGTTTGTAAAGGCAATACCCGCACATCAATTTCCAACGCCTCGGCGGAACCGACCGCACGGGTGATGACATTGCCCAGCGGATGATCATGAGCTTGCTCCGGATCGATCAAGCCCTGATCGACGAGTTCTTGCACATGGCTATGATCCCGCGTCAGTTGCTCCAGCTGGCCCTTGCGTAAGCGATAGATGCGACTGTCCCCCGCCCACAAACAGGCGCATTGGTCATCACGCGCCAACATCACTGCAACCGTACTGCCAATGGTCCGCTGCTGATAGCGTTGGTTCGATTCTTCGCGCAACTGTTCGTTGACTTGATGCAGTTGGTTTTTGGCTGCCTTAATGAGGTCTTCCCAACCCAGGTCGTTAGCAACTTCACTGAGCGCTTTCACTATCATGCCACTGGCGACTTCGCCGGCCTCGTGTCCACCCATGCCATCGGCAACAGCCCATAACCCTAAATCGGGCAACGATATGCAAGCGTCTTCGTTGACTTTACGAACCATACCCACGTGAGTGCGGTCGGCGGACGACCAATGAAAGCGTCTTGCTTTGCTCATGGTTTTCTCAAATCGGTGGTTTTATCGGAGGTGCCGGCTAAGGCTTATGTGACCGATGTTATACGTTATTATGACTTTGCTGAGCAACAAAATTGTTCAACCGAGCTGCTCTACAGTTCCGTCGTCACAGGAATAATTTTCGAGCTGCCTTTTACTTGGCGTGCAGTTGCTTTTCATCCCATCCCCAATGACTCCAGTCTCCTGCCAGCAACGAGGCAAAACCTTCGACCGCCGGTAGGCCGGGGCTTATCAGTAAACCCGGTTTAATGTGTTCGGAACCTTGACTCCACCATAGGCTGTATTGCGGAAAACTGCGCGGCAGCAACAAATCGGACAAGGCTGTGCGGACTCCGGTCAGCGCATTAATATCTTCCAATGCGCAATACCAGCCCGGACGTTGCTCGCCACCAACCGGATCGCCCTGATGCTCAGTCAGTCCAGTCGGAGAGCCCAACGCTTGTACCCGGTCGGCAAAGGTCTCCAATTCCAAATTATCGTCCTCAAGACCTAACAGAGCAATTTGCTCCGCTTCCCGGTACCAGGGTTCTCCCTTTTCCAACAACTCCAACAGACTGACAGCAGGGTGGAGCGGTACTGCGATCAGCAAAGGATAGTAACGCCCTACCCGGTCCATACTGGGCATCAGCACCCCTGTATAGGCTTGGTTGCTGCACGCGCCGGGACTGAGAATCACGCGCCAAATCGGGCTGGTCAAATAACAATCCAGCCAGCGTTCTTCTAGCTGCTCGCGGCTAGAGGCGATTGCCAGTTGCAACCAGTCGTCCCACGGATCGAGGAAACTACGCGGCAACAAG
>JAAUQA010000467.1 GCA_012032855.1 Candidatus Competibacteraceae bacterium | reverse complement strand
AAGGAATCAAATTCTCAACGGATGCCGAAGACCTGTCTTAGATAAGCCAGAAAGGTCTCATCGCGGCACATGGTTTTGCCCGCTGAATCACTGAGCTTGGCAACAGGTTGACCGTTGCACTCGGTCATCTTGATGACAATGTTTAATGCCTTGTGACCTAGATCGTTGGTCAAATTGGTGCCGATGCCGAAGGAAAGCCTAGCCTCGTCCTTGAATCGGTCGTAAATAGCCAGTGCCTTGGGTAGATTCAGGCCGTCACTAAACACCAGATTCTTATGGCGCGGATCAACACGGTGTTCGCGGTAGTGGGCTATCATCTTCTCGGCCCACTCAAATGGGTCGCCTGAATCCTGCCGAGCCCCGTCAAACAGCTTGCAAAAATACAAATCGAAGTCGCGCAAGAAAGCATTGATTCCCACCACATCGGATAGTGCAATGCCGAGCTCACCCCGGTACTCACGGGCCCAGGTTTCGAAAGCAAACTTTTGACTCTCCGCCAAACGCGGTCCCAGAGCCTGACACGCTTGCAGAAACTCATGCGCCATGGTGCCGATGGGTACCAGTCCCAATGATTTTGCCAGAAGCACATTACTGGTGCCGACGCACTGCTCCGGCAGTGCTTGCGCCAACTCTGCGACTACCCGGCGTTGCCAGTCCGCAGAGAAACGGCGACGCGTGCCGAAGTCGGCAAATCGAAACTTCTCGGTTTCGGGATGTTGGCGCACCGTCTCAATCTTACTCTGCAAACGACGCCAACCTTCAGCCTCTGTGGCTTCGGATTGCCGGTCCTGAAAGTAGATTTGGTTGAGGAGAGCGAGCACCGGCACTTCGAACAATATAGTGTGCAACCACGGCCCACGGATAATGATTTCCAGATTTCCTGCATCCGTGCGTACTTCGACGTAACGGGTTTGTAAGTGAAACAGCCGCAGAAAATCCACAAAATCCGGTTTCATGAAGCGCAGTGAACTCAGATAACTCAACTCATCCTCGGTGAAGCGCAATGTGCACAACCCAGCGATGGCCTCACCAATCGCATCCGCACAAGGCCGCAGATCAACGTCGACATCGCGACACTTGAAACGATACTCCACCTGCGCCCCAGGGAACTGATGGAGCACCGCTTGCATCATGGTGAATTTATAGAGATCGGTATCCAGCAGACTATTGATTATCATGCGCTGGCAACCTTGGTGGCCCGGCGTTGTAACTGCGCTGCATTCTCCACAAAGCCCACTCCGACGGCTTCCATGTCCGCAATTGCTTGGATGCTGGTCTCTGCTGCCACCCCCCGCACTGCAGCGCGGTTGACCACCACTTCGAAACCCGCTTCGCGCAATTGCAACACCGTGTTCTTGACACAATAATCAGTCGCCAATCCGCCGACCAGGACAGTTTGGATACCTTGGGCGCGCAAGTATTCGATAACCCCGGTGCTCATGCGATTGGCCAGGTCGTGATAGCAAGCGCCGTAGGGGTGCATGTTGGGTTCTACGCCTTTCCAAACGAAATAGTCATAGTCGGTCACCAATGGCAGGCCATTTATCAATTCAAAACCTTTAGTACCGGGTTCGGCATGACGCGGCCAACGAATATCGACATTGGGCTCGCCTTCAACAGCGCTCAGCGGGGGATGATTCTCATCGGCCACCCAAACGGCGCTGGGGCTATGGGCATCTTTGGAACCCACCCGTAGCCGGGCAAAAGTCGCCTGCGCATTAAGCTCATCGACGATCTCGGTGCCGCCAACGACCGGTAGTTCATTCGGACAGACCGGCGTAAAGGTGTTTTGGGCATCCACATCAAAGGACGCCGTATGTTTAGGATCAACGCAATTCATGTTCGTTACCTCTTAAGGCGTAGGATTTGCGCACCGGCTTGCGTCGCTCGTGCGAGAGGTGTCGACGGCCCGGAAGGCCGTCGTCAAGCCTACAGGGAAGTATTTACGGCGTCCTCTGGAACGAGCTGCGTAAGCCCCGCGTCTTTCACCGACTACCGTAGTAGGCGCGATCATTCAGGGGCAGTCACTTCATCCCGGCGTTCGCCAAAGGCAAAGCGAACAGATTCAGCACCCGTGCCTGTTGCCAAACAATACGCCAATTCGTCCAAATCCCGCGCAACAACATCCTGCTGTGTTAAGAAACGCAAATCACTCGGCGCTTTGTCAGCCCAGGTGATCAACCACTCGTGACGAGTCAGTCGAGCGCCAGCGTCCGCAAGATCGTCCCGCACGGCAGCGATCAGGGTATCTGCATCCAGCAGTCCTAGTCGCAGCGAACCCTGCCACGCGTTAGGCCGGTTGGTATGATCCTCAAAACCTTCATAGGGCAATGTATTCAGCTCAAAAGGCAAGAGACCAGCCCCATGCCGGGTGGCATACCAGCGGCTCACATAACTCACAGACAATTCAGCAATGCTCGCTTCCTGTGCTAGGGCCACAACGTTTTTGAGCCCGGTGTTGGAGCGGGTAACGTAAGGAAACGTGCCACGATCCATATCCAGCAACAAACCCTGTGCGCCTTCGAAAACCAGCTTGAATCCGGCCCGCAGGATTCGAGTATCGGTTATTCGCACTAAAGTCGAAAACACCTGGCAATCTTCCATAAAACGTTCGATTATCTCAAGCAGGTCTGCGCCCGCGATGCTGGCTAGTCCCAAAGTCTTGAGCCGTTGCGGCACATAGTGATCACGGATTGCTCTTAGTATCCGGGCCACTCGATCCGGTTGGCCGAGATCCGCAGCGACCAAACGAAAGGTGGCGTGCTGGTGCCGTTCCAGAGTCTCACCAAACCCCAAGCCACAGGACCCGTGTCGGTTGATGCCGCGCGACTCCTCCAGCTGTTGGTTGAGCATCACATCGAACGGCGTGGTAATGGGGCAATCGCTGTCCACATACACGCGGGGCGTTACGCCCAAGGCGTCAAGCTGTTGGTATTCATTGAAAAACAGCATCGGATGGCATACAAAAAACGGCTGAGATAAGTCGCGGCACCCACCATGCTGCCGCTACCGATATGACTGAATATATGGCGCTGACCTTCAGGTGTCACCACAGTATGTCCGGCTTGCGCGCCACCATTGAAGCGCACCACCAAAGCATCTTTGCCGAAATGCGCAGCATAGAAATCCGTGGCCAGCCCCTTGCCCTCATCACCAAAGCCGCTGCCAATAACCACTTGTGCCTGTTTCATGAATTCTCTCCGGACTGGGGCCGGTCCCGAAGGACCGGCTGTTTAAGTTAAAACCGCACGGATTTCACATCGGTTGGTGGGGGTAAACCACACACAGCATTGGCTACGATTAGGGCTATGTCATCCGACCAACTTTCAGCCACGATTCGACTGTCGCGGCCCTCGTTGATTTCCATAGTGGAAACGATTGTTTCAGCGAGCCGCCGGTAGTCGGAGAGAAAAATCACCCGCTCACCTAGCAGCTTCCGCCATTGCTCCCTAACTAACTCCGGACGGCTCCTAAAAAAACGAGCCTTCTTCAATCACGATGTGGAATACTTCATACATACGACCGGCCATAGCTAGCACATCCCGGCTATCGAGATCGCGTTCGATGCTTTCGCCAAATAATTGGCGAACATGTTTGGCTAACAACACCG
>JAAUQA010000466.1 GCA_012032855.1 Candidatus Competibacteraceae bacterium | reverse complement strand
CGCATCATTGGCCGGTTGGCTCTCGCTTGATGCGCTTCGCAAGCTCAGCACATCCTACAGTCACTTGAGATCGGTCAATAGCGATCAGCCTCTGCACCGGGAAAGCACTAATTGAGAACCATTCAGCTGCCGTTCAGGAAGTATGCAAACAATGGCTCTACGGCTCCCCAATCTAATGAGGTCAACATGACACCAATCAGCAAGAATAAGAGATGGGTTGCCGCTAACCGGCTGTTGAAACCAAGACCGATGAGCGCTGCAGTCATCATCTCGATGCTTGGTCTATGGTCTTTTCCCTCGTGGAGCGATTCAGAACAACCCAATTCGAAATCGACCTCGCCCGTGCTGTCCCGTGTCGCGCCTTCGCCTGATGTCATAATTGCCATTAGAGATAACAAACCCCTTAGAGCAACCAAGCAACTCTCGACGAGCGATAAACTTAATACGGCCCCACAAACCAAGCTAGGCGAAAAGCTCGATGCGGGTAACTCCCCCCCGCCACTCGGCAAATCATTACCCGACGGCCTTTGGCAACGGATTAGAAAACGTCTTGTATTGACTGATCAAGTGCATTCCCGGATCGACGAACAAACAGCTTACCTGAAACGTAATCCCGGCTATTAAAGATGATGCCGTAACGCCGCAAACCTTTGCACTATCTTTACAAGAAATCGATCGCCGCAATTTACCCGCAGATTTGGTTTTGCTGCCGATGATTGAAAGTGCTTTCGATCCGGCAGCGGTATCTCCCAAGGGCGCTGCCGGGCTGTGGCAAATCATGCCCGCCACCGGGGAGCAATACGGTTTACAAATCATTGAGGGTTATGATGGGCGTTATGATGTTCATGCGTCCACCCTGGCGGCTTTGGAATATTTAAGCTACCTGCACCGCTTTTTCAAAGGCGATTGGCTGTTGGCTTTAGCCGCATACAATGCCGGAGAAGGAAGAGTACAGCAGGCCATGCAGGCTAATCTGGATGCCGGGCAGGACACCGATTTCTGGAACCTGAATTTGCCCAAAGAAACGCAAGCTTACGTACCCAAGATGTTAGCCTTGGCGCGCATCGTGTTTAATCCACGTCACTACGGTTTAAAGTTGCAAAAATTGCACCCAACCCTATCTCGCCAGAATAGCCGTCGACCTGACGGGAGAAACGCTATTAGAGGAAGCGATTGTCGCAGCCGATTTGGAGCTGGAAGAATTTTTTCGCTTCAATCCAGCCCTGCAACCGGCCACGCCCATTCCAGAGCGAAGCTACGACTTTTTATTGCCATTAGAAAAAGCCGAAGCCCTGGTTCACCAGCTACCCGGAGCCAAGTGGATCGCCATTCAGAAACACACGGTGAAAAGAGGCGATACGTTATCCACCATTGCCAAGCGCTATGGCGTTTCTTATAGCAAACTGGCGAAATGGAATGGTCTGTCCGTCACGAGCATCATCAAGCCGGGACAGGAATTGCTGGTGTATCCGGATTCTCAAGGGTAAATCGCACACCGTCTTCTTCAGTGCGCGATTTACCAGCGGTGCCTCACGAAGCAATAGGTCTTACTCGAATTCAATGATCGGCTGATCCACCATCAAGCTGTCGCCGACTTGGCCAAAACCTTAGCGATTACTCCGTCGCGTTCGGCGTACAACACATTCTCCATCTTCATGGCTTCAATCACTGCCAGTGTTTCACCGGCTCTGATCTCTTCGCCCGGCATGACGGCCACTTCGGTTAATAAGCCCGGCATGGGCGAGATAAGATAGCGCGATAAGTCGGGTGGCGCTTTTACCGGCATTAGCTTGTGTAGTTCGCCATCCGCGGGGTCGAGCATCAGCACATCGACTTGAGAGCCGCTATGAAATAAGCGGTACTCCAGATAGCGACGTTCTACCTGAACGCACACATCGGCACCATTCAAGGTGCCACGAAACAAGGATTGACCGAATCGCCAGTCGCTGCGCACGGTAAATACTTCAATCCTTGTAAACCACATCATGCCCCCCCGGCACCGGCCGCGCTATGACTGGGTGATATTCACCGTTCATGAGCACCACCCATTCGTCCTCCACGCGCCGTTCCAAACCGCGCATCTGCCCACTGATACGGGCCGCCCGGTCCATGTAGCTACGATGAATAGCCGCCGACACTGTAACCAGTAACGCCGGATCGTCGTGGGGAATATCGGCGGCGCTAAAGCCCTTGGGATATTCCTCGGCGATAAAATTGGTGCTGAGCCGCCCTTCCACAAAGCGCGGGTGTTTCATCAACGCTGTCAGAAAGCCGATGTTGTGGGCAACACCGCGAATATAGAACGCATCCAAGGCGGTTCGCATATGGGCAATGGCTTGGTCCCGGCTGGCTCCATAGGTAATCACCTTAGCGATCATGGGGTCGTAATACATCGACACTTCCCCACCCTCGCACACGCCGGTATCGACCCGCACCAACTCGCTTTCAGCTGGCGGCATGAAGCGAGCCAAGCGACCTGTGGACGGCAGAAAATTGCGGAAGGGGTCTTCGGCATAGACCCGCGCTTCGACGGCCCAGCCTTTGAGCTTGACGTCGGCTTGGGTCATTGGCAGACGTTCGCCATCGGCGACCCGGATCATCAATTCGACCAAGTCGGTGCCCGTAACCAGTTCGGTCACCGGGTGTTCGACCTGGAGGCGGGTATTCATTTCCAAAAATAGAAATTGCGCTGTGCATCGACGATGAACTCAACAGTGCCGGCCGACTGGTACTCCACCGCCTTAGCCAAAGTCACCGCTTGTTCACCCATGCTTCGGCGGGTAACCATATCCAGAAACGGCGAGGGACATTCTTCGAGCACTTTTTGGTTACGGCGTTGCGTCGAACATTCGCGTTCGCCCAGATAAACGATATTTCTGTGGCTATCTGCAATGATCTGAATTTCGATATGCCGCGGTTGCTCGATAAATTTTTCCACGAATACCCGATCATCGCCAAAGCTGGAGCGGGCTTCGTTGCTGGCGCGTTCGAAGCCGTCCTGACATTCGCCATCATTCCAAGCCACGCGCATGCCCTTGCCGCCACCGCCTGCGCTCGCTTTAAGCATGACCGGATAACCGATGTCGCGGGCCACTTGTATCGCATGATCGGCGTTTTCGATCACCCCGGTATAGCCTGGAATGGTGTTGACACCCGCTTCCATAGCCAATTTTTTAGAGGTGATCTTGTCGCCCATCATTTGAATGGCGTGCACTTTTGGGCCGATGAAAACAATGCCTTCCCGCGCCAACGCTTCGGCAAAAGCAGCATTCTCGGACAAAAACCCATAGCCCGGGGTTGGACCGCTTCTGCCCGGTATCTTACAGGCTTGCACAATGCGTTCGCTGACCAGATAACTCTTGGTCGAGGGTGGTGGACCGATCAACACGGCTTGGTCAGCCATTTCTACGTGTAAGGCGCTCTTGTCTGCTTCGGAGTAAACAGCCACCGTGCGGATACCCATTTTGCGAGCGGTTTTAATCACCCGGCAAGCGATCTCGCCCCGGTTGGCGATCAGAATCTTGTTAAACATGGCTTTAGACCTTATAGGGGGATGTTGCCGTGTTTACGCCACGGGTTTTCCAATTGCTTATTTCTCAGCATGTTCAGGGAAC
>JAAUQA010000465.1 GCA_012032855.1 Candidatus Competibacteraceae bacterium | reverse complement strand
TCATTTGGGGTTACCCCGAACCGCAATCTTCTCGGTTAATGCCTCTGACCCGAGGACGGTAAATGGCATGGTGTTTCCTCCAGTGTTTATCCCAAAGTAGTAAACCTCAGGGGTTCCAAGGGGGTACCCTTGGCAGGATGAGCCACCCTGCGAGAAGCGAAGCGCCGAGTCTGTGTGGCGTGAGTTGTTTGATACTGGGCCGGAGGCCCATGTGTCAGACAACTACCATCCTGTAATCAGGTTTACCCCACCCCAAATCTCGATTCCCCTCAAACGGAAAACGTGCAATTGAAGTAAGCCACTTATGTAAGTTAATCCTGTGAGTGACTGGTCTGTGTTTGTCCTATGAGCGGCTTATCCATCCTACTCACGTCTCTTAATCAGCTAGGTTGATTTCCTGCAACCCACATAATTAGGTTTACCGAACGCACTAACCAAAGCGGCTTACCTACGTTGCCTGTCGAAGCATTTCACTGAAGCCGTTTATCTACGCTGCCTATTGAAGCGATTCACCAAGGTCGCTTATCCCTGCAAGGCTTTACCTACACAGGATTAGGTCGCTTTATCTTCCTAGCGAACCAGGCATTATTGTTTTTTTATAATTATAGCTTATTATAAAATTGACGCCTTACTTATCAATACCAACATCAGGTTAAGGCAGTGACACATCGCCTTGAGTAAGGGTTACAACCCGCTGTTGAGGTAGGAATCAACCCAATATGGCCAAAACCAAGCAAGCAAGCGGTGACCTTCAATCCATTGATATTAATGAGTTGGCTAATGAAATTAATGCCCTAACTACAGAGGATCGCCCTAAGCGGACTAATACGAAGCGCCATATCATTGAACAACTTCGCCAACCAATGTTGGATGCTCTACTGAATCGTGGGTGCACCTACGCCCAGTTAGTGGAGCTACTACAGAAGCGGGGCATCAAGATTCACCTGATTACGCTACGCAAGTACCTGGGATCGCTCAGTGAGCACCGTAAAGGACTGTCACCAGAAGCGCCTAAGCATGCTGCCTCTTCTGACGATGCATTGGTCCAACAAAAAGCACTGGCGAATGCAGCACCCTTAGCCGATCTACCTCCACCAGCGGAGGCCCCCAAGCGGTCTGATAACGAGGCTACCACATCTACGGGGCGCTTCAAGCCGTCCCCTGGAATCCCTTTAGATAAGCTGTAATGTGAGGAGTTAACGATGCCCAAACCGATTTTTCTCATTGGTGGCAGCAAAGGTGGCGTGGGGAAATCTATGGTGGCGATAGCCCTGCTAGATGCCCTATACCAACGTGAAGAACCCACCTTGCTGATTGAAACAGACACGTCGAATCCCGATGTGTGGCGGATTCATGAGACCCAACCGGACCTGGTCAGCGAACCATTGGATCTGGATAAAAAGGACGGGTGGATCATGCTGGTGAATATCTGTGTCGAGCATCCGGAGCGAACCGTAGTCATTAACACGGCGGCTCGGAATAATCAGGGAGCCAGCGCACACGGTCCGATGCTGAACCATGCGTTACAGGAACTGCAGCGGCGGCTGGTGACCCTGTGGGTGATCAATCGCCAGCGGGATAGTCTGGAGTTGTTACAGGAATACCTCACGGCCCTTCCTGGATCGGTAACCCACGTTGTCCGCAACGGTTATTTCGGACCCATTGAGAAATTCGAGTTATATAACCGCTCGCAGATTCGTACTGAGATCGAGGCACGCGGTGGTCAGTCGTTGATATTCCCAGAATTGGCTGACCGGGTAAGCGATGATCTCTATACCCAACGCTTGTCCATTGCTGAGGGTGTGCTTCCGCAACGGCTGCCGTTAGGTAATCGCGTTGAATTGGAACGCTGGCGGCAGGAAATCCAGGCTATGTTTGCTGAGATTGTTCCTGTGGAACTCCAAACCCGTGCAGAGGCTACCCCCTCTGCTGCCTGAAGCTGCCAAGAACACTCCCGCTTTCCCACATTAGCGTTTACGGAGTCAAAGGCCATGACGACCACTACAAACCCAGCGGACCCAACCGCAAAAGCGTATATCCATTCTCAAACTGGCCCTGATGGGTCGGGTGAATCCTCATTTGAAAAATTGCTGAATAGACAGATGTCCGAAGAAGAGCGTGTTCATCTTCGCGCAGTGCGTGACACGCTAGGACTAAAGCCCAATGATGCCATGTGGTTGGTGTTTTATGCCCTGGATTATTACCGAAATCTCTATTCGCGATTCCCCCCATGATTCGGGCTGCCGCTGAAGCGGTGCTTATGGAATATAAGGAACAAACCGATGCCACCATGGAATCTTCCATGCAACGGTTAAAAGCTACGGCGGATCAACTTCATGGGCTGTTAGTCGAGGCTGCCCGAAATGCTGCTCAGGATGCCCAGGGTCAGTTATCCGCCACCTTTACGCAGAGCGCCAAACAGGTGGCTCGGCAAGCCAGGCTTGACCGGTTTTGGCCGTGGTTGCTCGGTGGCGGTGTCATTGTGGCGCTGGCTTTACTACTAGGGATCAGCGTAGGTGTGGGGTTTGGCTATACCAAGGGGTATGTCGAAGGTTGGCGGGATGCTGAGGTTCACGTTCAATCGGAGATCCTACCCCAGCCCGGCAACCCGCGCAGTTAAAGGATAGATAGCCAATGTTAACCGGTTATCGGGTTGTCAATGGCCATTAAAAATGGCCCACTATCGGCCATTAATTTTGACCCACCTGAGCGGGGTTATTGGGATCAAATCGATCACAGGTTCAGTTTGTGTTTGAGGCGATAGCTTTCGCCGCCGAGCATAAACAGATGAGAATGATGGATGAGCCGGTCCACAATGGGGACAGCGACATGATCGCCGTGAAAAAACTCGCCCCAGTGGGTAAAGTCCCTTGTTGGTGGTGATAATGACGGAACGATACTCATACAGGCTATTGATCAGCTGGAAGAGGTTATAGACGCCTTGCTTATTCATGGGTAGATAGCCCAGTTCGTCGATGATAAGCAGATCGAATTTGAGTAGGCTGTTGATTTTCTTTTTCAGTTCGCCTTTGAGTTCAGCCAGTTCCAACATTTCGACCAGTGCCAGAGCGGTACTAAAGAGGACTTTGTAGCCCGCCTCAATGGCCTGTTGGCTAATCCCAATGGCCAAATGGGTTTTGCCGACGCCGGGCGGGCCGATGAAAACGACATTGGCGCGTTCGTCGAGGAAACTAAAATCGAGCAATTGCTGAACCTGGCGTTTGGTGATCGTGGTCTGGTGGCGATAATCGAATTCGGCCAGGTGTTTGTTCACTGGGAAGTTGGCTTTGCGCCGGTTCAGTTCGATCCGCTTGCGGTTACGCTGCTGCTGTTCGTGCTCGACCAGTTGCTCGGCAAACGCCAGATACGAAATCTCATTGGCCTCGGCCTGACTGAGCAAGTCAGCTAACCCCGTGGCGATACTGTTACAGTTGAGAGCGCGGTATTTATGGGCGACCTGGTCAATGGCAGGCGTCATGATCGGCCTCCGTTTTGCACCAGTGAGGCGTAGGGCGTGAGCGCCTGAGCCATTCGGTTGGCGCTGGGCGTTGGAAGCGGCGGCGCTGGCAGCGTTCGGGATGCCCCTGGTAAGCGAGCACATAATCGCGAATCTGCG
>JAAUQA010000464.1 GCA_012032855.1 Candidatus Competibacteraceae bacterium | reverse complement strand
TACTATCTTTGGATCGTGAGTTTTGTCTACAACGATCTTGATATGATGGCTGTTCCACCATTCGGTTTGCCTATTCCGCAAGCCACGCTCGCCTATAGCCTTATGCGCCGCTTCAATCGACGGTTATTGAAACTGGCACGCTTCCGGCGGCAGATCGGCACTTATGGCCGCCGGAATAGCGGTTGGCGTCCCTATGGTCGCGCATTCGGCTTGAAGCAGGGTTCAGTCAGGCCATTGCTGAAAGGATTATGGGCCTGGCTGAAACTGGAGTGGGAATACCTGAGTTATCGCTTATTCAAAGGTTCGGTCGAAGTCTCGCAACCGGTGATGATGTTTGAGTCTTCAGCGAAATAGACTTTGTGGCGATTTCCCTATGCTGCCCTATGCTGGGCTATTCGCCAACCCGCCTTAATGCCTCGTCCAGCACTTTTCTTGCAAGAATAAGCCCTGCCGCTATCATGTCTTTGATGACTGACCAGGCCACGGGGTTAAGGTCACGCCGTTTGGTCGCCAAAACACTACAACTTCTTCCGCGATTATGATCCCTCCACCGGACGCTATGTGCAGAGTGATCCTATCGGTCTCAGGGGGGGAGTAAATTTATATCTGTATGCAAATGCAAACTCTGTGCGATTGACTGATCCGAGAGGTTTAGAAGTTTATCCAGTTCCGCCCGAATCTCCATCCGACGAACCACCAGATTATTCCATCTGTCAGTACTACTCACAGATTTGCAAGAGTGAAGGTTGTACGTATCATTGCACAGCTGAGTTAATTTGCAAAAATTACACTGGTTCATTTCCATCAGTTGCAGCAAACACGCTCCTGAGTATTTGCGGAGCAACTGGTGCTGATAAGAACTGTATTCGCAAGTGTTTAGTAAGAGAAGATAAGATAGCCAGAGGTAATCCAGGCTGTCAAATATCTCCGGATGAATGCGGTGGTGTTTGTACTCGTAAGACCTGTATAGATAATTACCACAACAAGTGTTTTACTGAATGTAGTGTAGGAGGGAGCACTTTCTATGGGAACTCTTGCTATGGAGGCAACTATGGCCCATATCCAAACGATGGTGACTGAAGTGCTTTCTATTAAATGGAGTCAGCGTCTAGCCTTATTTGAGAGTATATTCATTTTTTTGCCATCAACATTAGTTGGCTTTTTATTGGGAGGTGTTGTAGTAATTGCTTCATTGAAAAGTGGAGAAGAATATTTGCTCGGCGTACTTGCGTTTATCTCACTCACTTCTTTAGTCTGCGGATGGATACTTATGATAGCTTTCTTGCTAGGAGGGCCAACCCTTTTAAAGAAACAAGGCTTTTTCTTTGTCTTTTTTTTCTTTTATTGGCGCAATTGTTTGTGCAATAGGGGTTATTGCATTAATTTTTAGTTTTAGAAAAATAAAAATTTTTCATATGGAATCCCAGCTCTTATCCCATTTCTTCATCTTTTCTATGAAAGGTTCGTGAGACAATAAGCCAGGTGAGATACGAACTGTACCGTCACTTTTTAGGTAGGCGCTAATGCTGAGTTAACCGGTGGCTCCGCCATCCGGTTGAACGGCTGATTAGCATAAAACCTAAGCTGTATTCACAAGGCTCTCCACCACCAGCAAATCACCGAAGCGGGCAAAATCCTTTGCATTGTGGGTGAGCAAATGGCGAATGCCCTGCACCTGCATGGTAGCGAGCAGATTGGCATCATGCACTTGCTTGCCGCCAATGGGGTAATTTTCGAGAAGTTGGAGCAACGCGGCGGTCACGGCGGCGGTCTCATCAGCGACCTGAAAATGCTGCTGCAAATAGCCGATGCGCTTAATGAGTACCGCCGAGCTGAGCGGTTGAGCAAAGGTCTGCGGACGACTCATAATCACGGCATACTCACGGATCACCTGCCGACTGATCCACAAAGGACGCTGAGCTTTAGCGGCTTGTTGCAAGGCTTGCCGTGCTGGTTCATGCCAAGGGGATTCGGCTAATTGGGCATAGGCCAGCACATTGCTATCGACAAACAGCGGTTCAGCGGCCATCGTCGCCGTACAGTTCGCTGCGACTGAGGTTCAAACCTTCCGGCCAAGGGCCTACCGAATCTACCGGAAAGTCCTGCAAATCGCTCGCGGGAGGCGGACTACGCTGGGCCAGAAAATCCACAAAATCGATCACTTCAGCAACCCGTTCAGCGGGTAGCCGTTGCAGTTTTTCGACCAAAATGTCTAACGCGGGTGTTGCCATAGTCAAGACTCCTGATGGGTTAGGCGGCAGGTCGGGCGGCTAAGCGGCGAAACTGATCCTGCCGGATCGCCATATCCAAAAAATGACACACCACCGCCTGATCGTCCGAAGGTAATTGATCCACTTGCTTGCACAGCTCCTGTAAGCGTTTATTGTTGATCTCAAATGCGGTGGGTTGGGGGCTATCGGTTCCATAAACCAGACAGTCTAAACTGACCTCCAAGACCTGAGCCAGCTGTACCATATGGTCAAATTGCGGCTTAACCACGCCTTGCTCCCAACGCCCCAGCATACGCGGCTGAATATCCAGCAGGTGCGCCAACTCCAGCTGCGTCAACTTACGGGCTTTCCGCAGGGTAATCAGGTTTTGAGCAAAATCCGCCATCGCTTCTTGGCTCCACGAGTCAACCGAAGAAGCTATAGGATAAGGGCGGGATACGGGACTTGACATGAATAGCATTCTAGTGTCTTTTATTATATAGGTCAATAAAGACCTTGACGTGATTTCCAGGAGTCCCCTGATGCCCCGTATTGCCCCCGAACAGCTCGACCGGCTAAAACAAGCCATCAGCCTACAACGCCTAGTCGAAGCACGGGGCATCGTGTTGAAAAACACGGCGCCGACCTCATCGGCCACTGCCCGTTCCACGACGACCGGGAACCCTCCTTGGTGATCTCACCGGCAAAAAACCTCTGGCACTGCCTGGGAGCCTGTCAAACTGGCGGCTCAGTGATCGACTGGGTGATGAAAGCCGAAGGCGTCTCTTTCCGTCACGCGGTGGAACTGCTGCAAGCCGACTATGCGCCTTCCTTAGCTGCTGATCCGGTCAAGCGCTCCACCGTACCCAAGCTACCGACCGCACTGGAAGCCAGCACCGAAGACGCCCGCTTACTGACGCAGGTCATCGGCTACTACCACGCCACCTTGAAACAATCGCCGGAAGCGCTGGCCTACCTGGAAAAACGTGGCATCGCCCATGCGGAGGCCATCGACCGGTTCAAGCTCGGCTACGCTAACCGCACCTTGGGCTACCGCCTCCCGGCCAAGAACCGCGCGGAGGGTGCGGCGATCCGGGGTCAGTTACAACGCCTCGGCCTCTACCGACCCTCCGGCCACGAACACTTCAGCGGCTCGCTAGTCATCCCGGTGCTCGCCGACAACGGGCAGGTACAGGAAGTCTACGGCCGCAAAATCAATGATCATCTGCGCCCAGGCACCCCCAAACACCTCTACCTGCCCGGTCCTCATGCCGGGGTCTGGAATACCCAAGCCCTGCAGGCCAGCCTCGAAATCATTCTCTGTGAATCGCTCATCGACGCGTTATAGCAATCGAAGAGGTAGTTAAGACAGGGCTCTGAAGGCATGATCGACGGCGTCCCAAAGTGTTCAA
>JAAUQA010000062.1 GCA_012032855.1 Candidatus Competibacteraceae bacterium | reverse complement strand
GCTTGACAACGAACATCAGTTAGTCTCCCCCATCAAGAGGGAGGGAAAAAAGCAGGATTGAACAGCCCTGGGGTCACAGTACTCAGCCAGCGTCGGCCTTCTTCAATTGAGGTAAATCGTTTTTCGATAATACTCATTGCTGCAATTCCTTTAGGATATGGGTTTGCAAGTAGATAATTGATGCATAAATAAAATATTATTATTTTTGCCATAAATCATAGTAATAATGTGGCCGTCTCCCTTGAATCCCGATGACTACTCGAAGCGAAGCCCCAAAAACGCTGGCGGAACCGCAACCGATCCCGCCAGCAGTATCCCAATAATCCTTATCGTTCAGAAAATCCCGCCGACAAGTCCACCGGCGATCTTACCTAAAGCGCCGCCGACAGCGGCGCCGAGTGGGCCGCCAAAGGCAAAGCCAGCCATTGTGCCGGCGATTTCCCCGATTTGGGCGCCTTGTTGGGCCTCCGGGTCGTCGAACGAAATCTGATCAGTCACATAGCTGGCCGCTGTCTCGGTGGGGGAAAATGAGGTAATCATGATGATGTCTCCAGAATGGGTTATTCGATTCAATCTGTAACAAGACGCTGATGCACAACTCAATGCGGTTTTCTTCGTCGCACGCTCTCACCTCCTTTCAATGCTCATAGCCCAATCGATCGGTGTTGGTGATGCCCCTTCAGGTCGCCCGCACTCCGGCAACTTCCGGCGTTCGTCGAATTACCCGGGCGGCGGCTTCGACCGCCACCGAAGGCAGATATTGGTCAACGGTTCCTTCGGTCAATAACAAAGCGGCTAAAGCGGGATCGTTGACCATTGGAATTTTTTCAACGCCAGCGACATCAATCATCTGCCTAGCCATCTTGCCTTTGCCCATAGCCAGAATCAGCGGCAGAGGAGTGACGCCTTTCTCATAGCGAAGTGCGATGGCGACTACTGCGGAATCGGTAATTAGTACTCGGGAATGTCTGATTTTTTGGCGTAGATCGCTGTCGCCGATTTCGCGTTGCTGGCGACGGCGCATGCCCTTGATCAACGGATCGCCTTGGGTATCCTTGTGCTCGCGCCGGACTTCATCCTTGGCCATCTTTTGTTCTTTAAGAAAATGCGAGCGTTGCAACAGGTAGTCGGCGGTCGATAGCACAATCAATAACGGCAATAGTGCAAGAATTAACCGCTGCACCATGATTTCCAATATCGTTTTAAGACACACTACATCGCAAGCCGAGACGTCATGCACCAACTCACGCAGGCTGCCGATGATGACCCAAGCCAGCAAACCAGAGATTGCCAATACCTTGGCCACTGCAATCAGCGTCTCCAGCAACTGCTTGACCGCAAAAATGCGTTTGAAGCCATTAACCGGATTGATCTTATCGAATTTCGGCTTGATCGACTCAGTGGCGAACAGCACGCCGAATTGCATGACGTTACCGACGATACCTGCGGCGATGATAACGACGATCAGTGGCGCTAACAGCAGGACAGCTTCTTGCATAGCCAGATCGACTAGCTGCTTGAGCGCATCCTGGAATTCGTAGTCATAAAGCCTGGCCGGGGCCACGATCAACCCTTCTAAATGGTCTAACTGCCATTCCCAGCTCAGCCACAAATAAATCGCGCCCATCGCCAGCAAGGTAGTGGAGACGATTTCTTTGCTGCGTGGTACCTGACCCTTTTTGCGGGCATCGCGTAACTTCTTATCGGTCGGCTTTTCGGTTTTGCGGCTTTTGTCGTCGCTCATCGCAGCAAACCGTCCAATACATTGAGCAGACCCGGATACTGCCAAAATCCATCGCGCACGAAATGTAGCATCGCCGTCATGTACAGCACCAGCAACAACAGGGCGAGCGCGCTTTTAACCGGCATGGCCAGCAAAAACACGTTGATTTGTGGCACGAAACGGCCGATCAGCGCCATGCCTATCTCGGCCAGTAACATGATGATGATGGCCGGGCCAGCCAGTAACAGCATCACATACATCAACAAATCCATTTGCTGTAGGAGAAAACCGACCGCTTCCCAGTTAAACGCTGGGTAGAACGAGGGCACCGGCCAACTGACATAACTGAGATAAAGCAGTTGTAACAGACTGAGAAAGCCGCCGCTGGCAAACAGCAGTGTGGCCATAGCTTGAGTCATAAACCCGCCGAGCGGGGAGGTTTGCTCGCCAACCAACGGATTAAACATATGTGCGCTGAGCGCCCCGCGCTGGGTATCAATAAACGCGCCGACCGAACCCACCGCCCAGAACCCCAGTCCGATCAAATAACCGATCAGCAAACCCAGTACGGTTTCCTTGGCAATCAGGAAAATAAAAGCGGTAGTACCCAAGGTTACGCTCGCCAATTGCGTATCGACCAGCGGCAAAACCACCACCGTCAGGCTGATGGCGATGCCGGTACGAATCAAGCCAGGCAACACCGGTTCGGCAAGAAACGGCAATACCGTGAACACCGTCAGCATGCGGGGCAGCGCCAAGGTCAGCGCCATCAGCCAGCGCTGAATATCAAGTAATAGCTCGGTCACAACGGAACCGACGACAGCAAATTGAACATATTGATGGTAAATGTTTGCAACTCGATGCCGAACCAGCGGGCGGTTACCAACAGGGTGACAATGACCGCCACCAGCTTGAAACCGAACGGCAGCGTTTGTTCCTGAATCTGAGTCAGGGCCTGGAATAGACCTACCAGCAGACCGACTATCGTCGCGGCCAGAATCACCGGCAGCGACAGTTGCAGAACCAGCACCAGTGCTTGCGAGGCATGGAAGATGATGTCTTCATCGTTCATGGGCTTATTGGTAGCTCAACACTAGACCGTGGATCAGCCGGGTCCAACCATCAGCGAGCACGAACAATAGAATCTTGAAGGGCAGTGAGATCATCATTGGCGACACCATGATCATGCCCATCGCCAGCAACACATTCGACACGATCAAATCGATAGCGATAAACGGCAGATACAGTAAAAACCCAGCCTCGAAAGCCGCACTGAGTTCGCTGACGGTAAACGCCGGCAATAGCACCAGCAGGTGCTCGTCGTTGACCTGATCAGCGTAGGGTTGCGGCCATATGTCCTTGGTGGTGCGGGCGAAAAACCCGCGCTCATCGGCATCCGAATGTTTTTTCAGGAAATCGCGCACCGGCTCGACACTTTCCTGCACTGCAGTGAACAAGGCCGGGTTTTGTAAATCATCCAGACTGACGTCGCGAGCAGCGAAACTATCGTACATAGCGATGCCGACAGGTGCCATGATGTATAGCGAGAGGATGATCGCCAAGCCGTTGATGGCTAAGTTGGGGGGCACCTGCTGCACGCCCAAAGCATTGCGCACCAGATACATCACCACCACCAGTTTGACGAAAGAACTCACCATGATCGCGATGAACGGCGCTAACCCCAAAATAGCGAGACCGGCAGCCAGAATGATGGGGTTGGGTAGATTATCCATCGGGCATGCTTCTTGATAGCTCCACAATCCGCACCCCGGCGCGGCCGTCGATCTTGATCAACTCGCCGACGCCAATTCGCTGGCCGTGGCTGTGTATGGTCACTAAACGATCCAGTCCACGCTCCAGCTCGAAGGCGTAGCCGGGTTGTAGGCGTCGTAGTTCGCCGAAAGGGATAGCCAGTTCGCCGATGCTAAAGGTCAAGGGGACGGCCAGTTCATCGGTATCGACCAGCGGTGTGTTCTGTTCCATAAGCGTTGTCTCCGGGCGCAAGGATTCAATAATCCATTTACCAGCGGAAAATCGCGCACGTGGCGCTAAATGTGGGGTTATGCGGACCGCTACCGAACGATCCTGTAGATAGCGGCAATGCTGTAGCAGCAACACATCGCCCAGACCTAGTTGAGCCATTTCAGCCACTGTCAAACGCGTGTCTCCAACCTCGCAAAGCACTTGGGCGCGCAACCCGTCCCAGCGTTCCAGCGGCGCCATGGGCCAGCGTTCTAGGGCTTGCATTAACAAGGGTCGTAGGTTTTCTTCGCAAACCAGCGCACCGGTAAACCGATTGCTAGCACTGGCTTGCAAAACGAAACCGATTTCGATCGGTTCAAGAATGGGTGCTTGCTGTTCAGCCCACTCCACGACGTGCACCGAGACGCCCAAAACCCGTTCGACCATCTCCAGCATCGGTGCCAATGCGGCTTCGCAAACCATCGTGCGCAGTTCGTTCGGCAATTCGGCCAATTCCGCTGCTTGGCAATAACTTTGCCAGCGGACCGACAGCGGAAAATCGCTGCACAGCAGCCAACAAGGGTGGTGATCAATAGAGATTCGCAACACGACAGCCGGTGGCCAATCACCCAACACGAAATCCGGCAATAGCTGCAACCGGTAGGTATCGTCGTCCAAGGCGATTGAAAGCGGCCATGAACAGGCGGCGAGGCGATTGCGCCAGGTCAGCGTGGCGCGCGGTATCGTGGCAAGTTGTAGCGGTTGGATGCACCCGGAGGGGGTGCCTGCGGTAGTCTGGGGCCGTTGCTCAAGCAGACAGCTGTTCATGACGCACACCGTAACAGTGACAGCGGTTGAGGTGTGTGACAACGTGCACGCAATGCGTTTTGCAACGAGCGTATTATCGACAAATCCTGATATGGTGATTCAGTTATGTCCGATAGTGATGACAACGCAAATAATTTGATCTGGGTCAATTAAATTCCCTCTTTTAGTCGGTATCAATAATAAATACCAATACCGATAAGGAAAATAGCGCTGTGGTTATATATCTAAAGTAATAAAATATTTTGTTTAACTTTTTTCTCACAAAACTGTCATTATATTTCGGGATACTTTTGTTGGGTTATTGCTGGCCAGGGCCTATCAAACATGATTTCACGAGATGCTGCATGGTTATTTTTATCTATTATTTTCAGTAATTTAATACAAATTATGGGCGATAGACACAAAACACTAATGAATTGTCGCTATTAAGAGACAGGTTATGTTATATCGCTGGATACCATTGTTTTATTCGAAAAAATGCAGCTTGTTTTTATTCCAAAATGAAATGAAATACCGACCTGTTGTCGCCATAAAGAGACAGGCCCATACTGATCAGTTACGCTTGGTTATCCTTTTCCTGAATTTGTTCAAAAAGATTATTTAAATCGCTCACCATTCCGCATTTTTATTGTGGGATACGCAAATATGAAAGAGATTATTAACTAACCTGCTTCCAGGAACCTCCTTGCTAAGGGACCAAAGTGAATCGCAATTGAAAAACCAGACCATAGCATCTGCTATGCACTTTTGGCTTACTGGTGACAAGCCCCCTGGGCTTGGGGTAACGGAGTAACAAGTTCGAGAGCCGATAGCCGTCTATCGATGCGACACCCATCAGTGGGTTACTACGCTGTGTCGTGGTGACCACTGCTTACCAGCATCGATAACAGGAGGAATCCGTATGAAGCTGATGATTGTTGGGGAGCAGACCTTGCTTAGGGACAGCTTGCATCACCTAATCGACCAGTTAGAGGAGCACCCAGCCATTTTGGAGGCTGTGGATTTAGATCAAGCGCTGCGGCTGCTGGATTGCAATACCGATCTGGCGGTGGCGATACTGATTGTGGATTTGACCACGCAGGGGTGGCGCCCACTAGTCAGCATCACCCACGGGCGGCCAAATCTACCTATTCTGGTACTGGCCAACTCAGAAGATCCCAAGGACATTCAACACGCCATTTCAAACGGGGCGCACGGCTACGTATCCACCTCTTTCACTTGGGAAGGGCTGGTGTATGCGTTGCGCGCCACGCTTGCTGGTGCCATTTATGTGCCGACCAAATTCAGAGTGCTTGACGACACCGTGGAATCCGCACGATGCAGCACTAATGTCGTGCAAATCAGTGATTACACCGTACCTGTTGAGGTTGCCGACAGCCATTACCGATTGACGCCGCGCCAAGAGGACGTATTGCAACTGATCAGAAAGGGCAAATCCAACAAGGAAATTGCCCGCTCTCTCAACATGGCCGAGGGCACCGTGAAGATTCATTGCATGGCCATTTTCCGGGAGCTTGGGGTGACTAATCGAACGCAAGCAGCGCTTGTCGCTGAAAATCGCTTTGCGGAAGATTCAAGGTTGCAAAGACGACACGCGTAGCACCCCCCGCAACTGATAATAAGCACAGCCTCGCAGCTGCACTCACTGGGTAGTTGCGGGGGCCGGAGATTAACCGTCGTCGTAAGGATAAGGCGGCGGTGAATCGTATGCCCACTGATAATGCTTGGTTAGTCTTTGGTCGGAATCGAATTCAATCACCAAGTGCTCGAAGTCGATACTCAAGTCACTCGGTCCGATCAGGTAACTTAACACTTTACCATCGTGAGATTCTTTGCCCTGACCCAACAACTCAATCACTGTGGATTTGCTTGTGCCCGGCTTGAGCAACGGGCCTTCCAACAAATCATTGAGCATCGCTTTGCGCGGATATTGATTTCGTTCATCAGACTTGTTTGAGGCAACTCCAGGCGTCTGCCAGGCTGACATCCACACTGTTTTATCGAATTTCATGGTGCTTTCACTCGCAAAAATATCCATAAACAAATAGGCGCCGACCAACACCGCTACCGCAGCCAACACCGAAACAACACTTAATATCCACAGTACCTTTCGTCTCATCACAATCCAATCACCTCTGTTCGGTAACCAGTAAACCCAGCCTCTACTCGCGAAGGGTAGTAGGATGCGCTGAGCCAGTTCCACGCCTAAGTTAGAAGCGCCAAATCTGATCAACTTGATGTGTCGACGGTAGGCGGCGGATTTCCACCCGGATCAGGGGCATCGTCAGCTTGACCGTGGCTCCAAACCGGGACTTGATCGCTCCATGCAAGGTCTCCGTTGGCGTCAATTACAATCGCTTCGCCATTCTGGATTGCATCAAACACCAGTTGCGCTAGTTCTTCATCCGAAGCATTTGGGTTCTCCTCGGCGATACGCCGTCCCAGCTCGTTGTTATAGAGATCCATGGCTTCGCGATCCGCCGGGTTGCCGGGTGCGCCTTCGTGTGCGGTGGTAAATGCTTCCGTGAACTCAACACCCATGCGGTCGGTCATTATCGCGTTCCAATAGGCGTGACGGAACGCATCGCGTTGTCCATCATTGTTGACCCACAGTGCATAAGCCTCATCGCCTGCTTCGCCCGGCGGGAATTCACTCCTGCGCTCAGCTGCTATATCGGCAGGTATGGCAAAACGCTCCTCAGACTCGCTATAGGCTTTTTCGGCAGCCACACTCATGTCGCGTAGTTCGAAAGGCCCCAAGTCATCCAGCATTGCGGCTTCAGTGGGGGTGCATTTTATCGTCAAGTCCCCTTTGCCAGCCAAGTCGGCAACAAAGCCCGTAAAACCGGAAGGTTCCCATATAATGGGATCTCCTCCAGGATCATTAATCACTTGATAATCGCGCAGAATCTCATCTGTTGACGGTCGTGTCGGATCGGTAGGAGCTGGTGCCACTTCCGTATCATCGGCGGAACCTTGCGGTGGCGGCTCCGAAGGCACGGAGGGAGGAGTGGAATCGCTACCGGAAGCGGTGCTGGGACTGCTCGAATCGGATGATGGATCAGTCGGTGTGACTGGCGGGGAATTCGAATCGGACGACGGGTCCGTCGGTGTTGTATCCGTTGGTGAAGCGTCGCTAGGCGCTGTTGGCGAAGAACTCTCGTCGGATGGCGTCGATGGGTTAGAGGGATCGGACGGGTTGGACGGACTGGAGGACTCAGACGGCGCCGAGGGCTGCACCGGTTGCCCGGTACCTGGAATGTAGACATTATCGCCGGCGAACACCAAACTGGGATCAATCAGATGATCCGAATTCAATTCCACCAAGTCCTGGAAATCGGCATCGTATTGCTCGGCGATATCCCATAAATTATCGCCGGGCTGGACCTGATGAGCTTGATAATTCTGCTCATCAAGGTCGGGATTTATGCGTCCCGTATCGCCCATCGCGCCTTCGGCATGGGGTTCCACGTATTGCGACGCCACCCAGCCCTGAATGTCCTGACCATTGACGTCGCGGCCCTGCACTTCCACCCACTCCATGCCTTGTGCATCGGTTTGAGTGTTACCGTTGCTGCGCAGGAAAGTGCCATGATACAGGGTGCCGACCTGATCGTTCTGCACCCCCGGCGCGGACCGAACATTCAAGCCGTCGCGCGGCACTACCACTAACTGCTGACCGTACAGTTGATCAGCCAGTTGGTTGCCATTGGCGGCTACGGTGGATCGTGCAACCACATCGTCGTTACCCACCTCGGCAATGGCGGACACTTTAAACCCGATTGTGCTGCGGGCCGCGGAAAAACCGACTTCGTGCTGCTGTTTGTAGCCGTCCCGCTCAATGGTTTCTTGCGTAGCACTGACTTGGAAATCCGGCCCCATTTCCCGCAGCGCGCCTTCCCAATCGCCGCTCAGCAGGTCGTTAAAGACAGGGGCCGCGTTTTCAGTAGGGTTGTCCAAGCTGACTTCGAGGGTGGTCCGTTCCAGATCAGTGCGTTCCACATCGATAAACGGGGGCTGCGCCACCTCGATTTGTCCCTGAAAAGCGATCTGGTCAGGGCTACCCAATTCGCCATTGCGAAGCAGGTCTACTTCCGGCACCGGGCGGCCATCTATCGGACTGGTGGTGGGATCGCCGGTCAGTTCCCAACTCAAGCTGATTTCACCTGTGACATTGGCATGATCGGCGATATTTTGTGGCGTATAGCCGACCTTGCCGGCACCGCCAGGCAACTGCAGTTCAGCAGCTTTGAGTTTTTGTTTTGAATTGACATCGAACTCGCCGGCTACCGTGTAGGTCAACCGGCCCGGTTCGTCGCCCTGAGGCAACTCAACCGTGCGCACCATCTCTTGACGGAGGTCAAAACGCGGTTCGATGCCGAGGCGTTGGAAGGATGCCCCGACCGATGCCCGCTCGTGAGCTCCGACCCGGGTTGTGTAGCTGGTGATATGATCTTGTAAAAACGCACGATCCGCTTCGGAGGGGGCCACTTGATCGGCAATTATGTCCGCTGGGCCGGGCAAGCCCAAAGGTCCGCTACCGTCCGGTAAAGGCCCATTGGCGCCACTGGCGTTAGGGTCTTCGACTAACGGATTGGCAGCGACATCGCCGGGCGATGTGGTCGGATTGGCGACGCTGCCCGCCGTACGAATGGAGTCCTCCAAAGCCACTTGCTGCAGAATACGCACCGCCTCAGCTGCTTCTTCGCGGGTTTCAAAGCTCATGGTAACTTCGTCGGCGGTATACAGGTTAGCTTCCAGCGTGCCGTCAACGCTACCCGGCACTAACTCCTGTTTATTAAAGACTCCGCCCAGAAGGTTTTTACCGAAGGTCACCTCGTATTGCACATTGGCATCATCGACGACGCCCGGGGTCTGCGAATCGCCGACCTGCTCAACGACGACCTGATAACCGTTCTGAGTCTTCAAGCCGGTACCGGGCGGGACATGCGGCAAGGGCACGGTCGTCTTGGTTTCCAGGGTCAACCCCAGCACCGCACGGTCGCCGTCGCTGTTGAGATCAGCGATGGCTTGGTCGGGGTCCAATACATCGTTGAAGGTATCAATGGCCCCGGCAACCCGTTCACGGGTCGAGTCGATCAGATTTTCCCCGACCGTTCCTGCAGTATCCGCTTGCGGATCGGAAACCGGACCGGGTTGGTCGTTTAATTGCTGCTGTACGACGCGGTTGGTGGCGTTCTGAACGTCCTGCTCGGTGCCCTCAGTGAAGCCGCTGGCGGAGGATGAATTGTCTGGATTGGTAAACCGTTCGACATCCTCTTCAGGCGGCGGAAGACTGCTATCGACTCCGGCGTCGGAAGGTCCTGAATCAGCTGGCGGGATGTTAGGAGGAGATGAGACGGATTCGGCCGTATCGGTATACATTGGGCGGGCTCCTGTATGCGGCTAAACAACTGGCTAAGCAACGACTGACATAGATGGCCGCAGGTCAGCGCTGAGCAAACCAGGAATAGCATCGGACCCAGGCCAAAGCGTTGGACCCTGGGGCGCATCGTTAGGGTATTGGATTAGAAAATCGGAACACGGTAAATACAGCCGTCGACCTAAGCTGAATGGCGTACCACCAAAGTCAGTGGCGTTGTAGGACAATTGAGGGGATAACTCCTACGATGGGTAGCTAAGCGCCTATAACCTAAGTTATCCCCCGAATGTCCTATTGTCGGTCCTGCCTGCTGCTGGGTAGAGTGACCGCGACAGAGCCAGTCCTCGCCCGCAGGAGCCGATCATGACTGAATCCGTTGGGGATAGCACCGCATCAGCAAGCTGTAATGCCGGTACTGACACGGCATCCGCCAGTGAATCCACCCCATGCGCCAACGATCCCACTGTTGCTCAAGACGCTTGCCGATTTGATGAGGCGCTTAATGGCGACGAACCGGAAACCGGTGGTTCTACAGCGTCAGCCGGATCATGCGCTGAAGATGAAGAGCCTCCGCCAGGCAACAACAACTTGACTACAGCCGTTCAAGTCGGCGCGGGGTTTGTCCCCGTGGTCGGAGAGGCAATGGATGTCTACACGCTGTTTGCGCCTGACTCTACATTGCTTGATCGTGGACTATCGGTGGTCAGCCTGGGGGTGAACGTGGTGACCGGCGGCTTTGCGCCGAACTTCGGTGGCTGGGCCAGAGCAGCGCGCGGTGCTACCGATATTGCCGGAGGGGTTGCCCGTCATTCGGATTCGCTGGTCGATATGGTGCGAGCCGGTCGCAATATGGACGAGGTGATAGATGTGGCACGCGCAGCTGATGAGGGTCTGGATGGCCTGATCGACGCCGCCAGAACCGGCGGCCGGTTAGACGAAGTGTTGGCTTCAGGACGACTTGCGCCGGAAGAAATTACCTCGTTACGAAGCGCCGGCCAGCTCACCGATGAGCAAGCGAATGCAGCCATCACTGCGACCCGCCGAGCCAATCCGGACGCTGCTATACCGGAGACAACCTACCAAAGTGGCGGTGGGACGGGAGCCTGGAATCCAACGCTTAACGATCCACAGCCCAACAGTCGTTATGTGGTCGATGGGCGGTATACCTATGAC
>JAAUQA010000463.1 GCA_012032855.1 Candidatus Competibacteraceae bacterium | reverse complement strand
CAGATGATCCATCGTCGTTTAACCTGTGAATCGATTATCATGCGGTTAGCTTCTCACTCCCCCTGGCACAAGCGCTAGACCACTATATCTTGGGGTCTCCACGGGAATCCTGGTAGAGCCACAAAACATCGGTTCCTTTGTGCTCACGGCAATTCTCCAGCTTAACGTTTTTTCTTTGATAAACAGGCAGCACTTTTTTAAATTTTTGGAGCTGTTAGTTTGGTAATTTCCGCCACACGCATCTAACTGATAAATCTAACAAATACCTCAGCCTGATGAGCAACGGCGACCTGGATGAGCGCATCAACCAAGCTGAGAGATACTTGGCCCGCTTGCGTTGGATGCACATCGGCCAAGTCCAAAAAAACAGATAACCGCTACCTGCCCAAGTATGCTAATGAGGTAGCATACTGCGAAGATACCTGGTGTTTAAGTAACGGCGCGATCTTCGCCGACATCACCAGCTGTTGCGCCCGTTCTCCGGTATCGCAGAATTTCTGTGGATACTGGCAGGGGAAAAGCAGCGGACTGAGCGGTTGGTGGTGTAACATTCACAATCACTCATTCCTTGCATATAATTGATATTTATGCAAAATCCCTCCACATAACCGCATCTAAATAACAAAATTTCCTATGAGCAACAAAGACATCCCCATCAATGAGCGCATTATCTTTGCCCTTGATGTAGATTCCCATAAAGCAGCCCAAGCATGGGTCGAAAAGCTAGAAGGACACGTTCGTTTCTTTAAAGTCGGGCTTCAGCTATTTCTTGCTGGGTGGTGGCCCGTAATCGAAATGATTACCCAACGCGGGTTAAAGGTCATGGTTGACCTCAAGTTCTTCGATATACCGGAAACGGTGCAGCTTGCTGTCGGGCAACTGAAAGACAGAGGGGTGACCTTCGCCACCGTGCATGGAAACGATCCAATATTAAGGGCGGCTGTCAGTGAGAAGAATGGCCTCAAAATATTGGCCGTGACCGCTCTAACCAGTTTTGGCGAAGATGATATGCGAGAGATGGGATTTACCGGAGGGATAGAAGATTTAGTGTTATTACGGGCTAGACGCGCGCTTAATTTAGGTTGCGATGGCGTGGTTTCGTCAGGCTTAGAAGCACCTAAGTTAAGGGCTGAATTGGGAGGGAACCTCTTGATTGTTACCCCCGGTATTCGCCCAGGCAAAAACATTGAAATCCAAGAGGATGACCAAAAGCGCGTTATAACAGCGCAGAACGCTATCATTAACGGCGCTGATTATGTGGTTGTCGGGAGGCCAATTTCTAGGGCCGCTGATCCCATCGCGGTAGTCAAGTCCATGCAGCAAGAAATCATAAAAGGATTAAACGACAACTGAGCGGTTGGTTTGGTTCTTCTTGTCGCGAATCACCTAACAGAGCTTTTGATGTGCCTGCTTCTTAGGGTTGAAACAGCATAAACGTAGCCGTAGCGTGGGCATACAACTTACCCCGTCCATCACAAAGCTTCCCCTCGGTGGTTATGATTCGGCTACCGACATGCAGTGTCTTGGCTTCGCAACGCACGCGGGGTATTTGACTGGCCAGAGGTCGAACGAAGTTAACCTTGATCTCCAAGGTCGCATAACCGACCCCGCGTTCCAGAGTCGATTGTACCGCGCAGCCCATTGCCGAATCCAATACACTGCTCACGACTCCGCCATGCACCCGACCGGTTGGGTTGCAGTGATACGCTTCCGGCTCCAGTTCGAGTACGGCATGGCCGGTCCGGACTTCGGCAATACGATAATCCAACAACCGACCAAACGGCGAAATGGGCAGTTTGCCATCCTTCACTGCAATGAGATAATCCAATCCGGTTAATGACCTGCCTGACTGCGTGCTGAGCGCCGGATCTTCCCAAGTAATAGTGCGAGTGCGTGTGTTGTTTTCAGTCATGGGCGATGTGCCACCGAAGGCTGTAGCGGGCGATCAGAAAAAGCGCCAACAAACAGAGCAAACTCAAGATGCCCCACACCAGGGCGATGCAAGCGAAAATATCCGGCGCCTTCAGCAACGTGGTCATGAGAGAATCCTGATAGTAGAAAAACCAGGGATGATCGGGCGGAAAAATCCAGGTATGCAAACCGTAAAACACCTTGACCGGACCGATCAACACGACAACCAGGGCAAACCCTGCCATTACGACGCTTATCGACAACAGTAATGTCGTCACTGCCGGCATAATCAGTCGCTGTAACCGCAACGCGGTGATTAACCCCAAACAGCCCAGCATAGCGATCCAACCGACCAGCATCCCTGCGTCGACCAAACGAGCAACGTCTTGCAGATGGACGATCTCGGGAGTCGTCAACAAGGACCCAATGGGTTTGCCGTCCGGGGTATGATAAACCAGTGTGTCTAATCCATCGGCCTGTTGATGAATAGCCGTCACAAGAGCGACAAACAACCTGACTCGTTCAGCCCGTGTAGTAGTTTCGAAATGGTCGCGGTTGCGGTTTTGGGGGCCGTAAACGGCGATAGTGTGCTCAATATCCAGCAACTCGTACCAGAGTGGATAGAGGAAATTGGCCTTGGCCAGCAACTGCCACGTCATGAACAGCGACGCGAACAACGTCAATACGACGAACAAGCCCCATTGCAGTTTAATGAGCGCGCGTTGCTTAAGTGATAACGTCATAAACCGATCGTAAACGGCACAGGCAAAGTGCCCAACAATAGTGATTCAAACATGGTGACCCTTTCCACGTTCAACCTGCGCAATTTGGGTGCGGAGGCTCGGGCAGAGCGGCTGGCACGGCTAGCGACAATTATCCATGAGGATTTGGCCGACCCGGACATCCTGGCAGTACAGGAAATCAAAGCCGTCACGGAACCCGATGATGCGGGACCCGTACCTGCCGATGCAACTTATCAAAAACTAATCCAGGCCATCACCGCCGCCGGGGGGCCAACCTATGCCTTTTGTGAAATTCCCCCATTAGCCGGCCAAGAAGGTGGGGAAGCAGGGTCTAATATTCGGGTTGGCTTGTTGTTCAATCCGCAGCGGGTAACTTTCAATCCGCGTGGTCAGGCTGGCCAAAGAGACAGCGCAACGATTGAATACTCCGGAGCCTATCCTAGCTTAAACCTCAATCCGGTTCGGGTCGCCTCGCAACACCCGGCATTCGTGGGTGATGCCCACCGCCATTGGATGCCTAGTCGTAAAGCATTGGCGGCTGAGTTGAGGGTCGACGGGAAGCTATTATTCGTCATCGTCTGTCATTTGAAATCGATGCGTTCGGCGGAACGCCGCGAACGAGAATACACCAAAAAGCAGCGCCACGTTCAAGCCGAATTGATTCACCAGTTTGCTGCCGAGGTGCTAAGTCACGATCCTCACGGCAGAGTTGTCGTGTTAGGGGATATGAACGATGTAACGGGTTCCAAAACGCTGGATCTTCTAAAAGGTGAGCTGCTGCATAATTTACTGGAAACCTTACCCAAGAAAACCCGTTATACTCGTCGCGCCGGTCAACGACCGCAGGCCCTAGATCACGTGCTGGTCAGTAGCGCACTGAAAAGCAATGCGTTCATTCGCATCCCGCACGTGAACAGCGATAGTCCCCCCGAAGAACAAGCCAGCGATCACGATCCGGTGTGGGATCAGAGTAG
>JAAUQA010000462.1 GCA_012032855.1 Candidatus Competibacteraceae bacterium | reverse complement strand
AAACGAAACTCATGCCGATTGAGCCAGCCACGCCGCCGGGTTTGTTAATCACATTAACGTTAACCCCCAGCGCTTTTGCCATTTCTGCTGAGACTACGCGGTTACTGACATCGGTTCCTCCACCCGCAGACCAGACCACTACGTTGGTGATGTCTCGCTCAGGATAAGAATCGGCAAATGCAGCTGAACCGGCAATTAAACACACTGATACAACTGACAACAGTTTTTTCATCGCTTTTCTCCGCCTTATGGTTTTTTGTGTTGCATATGGCAAGTGAATTAACTCGCCCGCTGGTTTGACCCGCTTGATCCTGTAGCCGGGTTTAACAGACTGCCTTTTTCACGACATCATCTGTACTTAAAATATAATATACATTACTGTATACGTAAAATTATTTTTGCAATGCACCACTGTTCACGGTGAGATGCTTGGGTTCGTCGAGTCAGCAACAAATAGCAGTGTTAGGAGGAATAATGAACAGTGACCAAATCCATATTGATTTGCACGACCTCAAATTTGTCGGCCAAGGGTTGAACCGCCCGGAGTGCGTACTCTGTACCGCCAATGGTCGGATATTCACGGCTGATTGGCGTGGTAATGGCGGTGTCGGGGTGTTGGAAGCGGATGGAAGTCAGTGGCTGTTGGAAGCAAACAATTCGGAGTTTCAGATCAGACCCAATGGCATCTGTCTCCTACCCGATGGGGCATTGCTGCTCACCCATCTCGGTGCGGATGACGGTGGCGTATTCCGCTTGGATGAGCAGGGCACACTCTCACCGTATTTGATGGAAGTGGAGGGCGTTCCCCTGCCACCAACCAATTATGCGCATTTGGATGCCACCAACCGCTTATGGATTACCGTCAGCACCCGGCTGATTCCTCGGTGTAAAGGGTACCGACCGGATAATGCGGATGGCTTTATTGTGCTCTTTGATAAAACGGGTGCGCGGGTAGTCGCCGACGGTTTGGGCTACACCAACGAATGTCTGGTTCATCCCGATGGCAAACGCTTATTCGTGAACGAAACCTTTACCAGAACGCTGAGCTGTTTTGATATTGCCGCCGATGGCAGTTTGCACAACAAGTTCACGATCACTGAATTTGGTGCCGGGACCTTCCCCGATGGACTCACTTTTGATGCCGAGGGGGGTATCTGGATCACCAGCATCGTCAGCAATCGAGTGATCCGGCTGGATGCAGATGGCCGGCAGACTCTAGTGCTGGAAGACAATGACCCCGAGCATTTAGCCTGGGTCGAACAAGCCTTTCAGACGGGCGAGATGGATCGCCCGCATTTGGATACTCTTAAAAGCCAACGACTGCGCAATATATCCAGTCTTGCTTTTGGGGGAACGGATTTACGCAGCGTCTATTTGGGATGTCTACTGGGTGACAATCTGGCCCGGTTTACCAGTCCGATACCGGGTTTTGCACCGCCGCATTGGCAGTTCGCCGGACCGCGCCGACGTCATCCTGATTGAGTCATGGTCATCGGGCTTTATCGACCTGGGCACTGCGCTCAAGACGCGCCGTTAAT
Source organism: Candidatus Competibacteraceae bacterium (assembly GCA_012032855.1). The sequence goes on along the minus strand of JAAUQA010000462.1, from coordinate 2,091 downwards.
ACATCCGTGTAGGCTCGACTGCGGCATCCCTGCCGCAGACGGTCTTGATCACAGCGTCCAGGTCACCAGCCCTGCAACACCTGAAATCCAATAACAATCGCCCGCAACGGGCTTTAGGAGGCCCCATGCAAAAGCCTTTACGTGTCGCAACCGTCGGCACCGGCTACTTTAGCCAATTCCACTACAATGCGTGGCAACAACTGAGCAAAGACGGCGACATCACCCTGGTGGCCATTTGCAATCGAAGCCGTGCTGGTGCCGAGGAGTTTGCCGAGCGCTATTCAATCCCGGAAATCTTTACTGATTTTGATGCGATGCTGGATCAAATCAACCCCGATCTGGTCGACATTATCACCCCGCCCGTAACTCATGCCGCATATGTTGGAGCTGCAATAGAGAAAGGAATTCCTGTCATCTGCCAAAAACCCTTTACAACCAGCCTGCAGGAAGCCGAAACGCTAGTGCGGAGCATTGACGCCAACAAGGCCACCGTGATTATTCACGAGAACTTTAGGTTCCAACCCTGGTATTCCAAGCTTAAGGAACTCGTTGAGCAAGGCATCATTGGAGATGCCTATCAAGTTTCTTTCTGGCTACGCCCGGGAGATGGCCAGGGTCCGGAGGCTTACCTGAACCGACAGCCCTATTTCCAGCAGATGGAACGGTTACTGGTCCATGAAACCGCCATTCATCTGATCGACACGTTCCGATATTTATTCGGCGAAGTGACTGCAGTTTACGCTCAACTCGTCAAGCTTAATCCTGTCATCAATGGAGAGGATGCGGGCATTATCCTGTTCGATTTTGCCAGTGGGCAACGAGGCCTGTTTGACGGCAATCGCTTAGTCGACCACAAGGCGGAGAACAGGCGACTGACTATGGGTGAAATGAGTATCGAGGGCTCTAAAGGTACTTTGAGGCTGGATGGTGACGGCAGTATCCAATTGCGCCAACATGACGATAACCACTGGCAGCCTATGCCTTACGAATGGCACAATCGAGACTATGCTGGTGATTGTGTTTATCGGACACAAAAACATATCGTCGACCATCTGCTCACTGGGGCACCCGTTATGAATACCGCCAAGGAGTACCTGACTAATCTCCGTATTGAAGAAGCGGTTTACCAGTCTTCCGCTACGGGTAGACAAATTGCCCTCACCAATACTTAGACCTGCTGATATGACTCAAGGCGCTGCCACGAAAAAAACAATGTCGCGTTCAGCCCCAGCCGGCAAACGCCGGAAGTCCCTTTCGGAACGGGCCTATACTGAGCTCAAACGGCGAATCTTCGAGAATGAGCTTACGATCGGAGCCCAATATATGGAACATGAGGTGGCGGAACTGCTCAATATGAGCCGAACGCCGGTGCGTGAGGCGTTCAACCAACTGGCCAGAGAAGGCTTGGTCGAAGTCCGGCCACGCCACGGTATGCAGGTGAAACCCATATCCTTGGAAGATATGCGGGAGATTTACCAGGTGCTTACCGCGTTAGAATCAACCGCAGCGGCACTGGCAGCGGAAAAGAAACTGTCGGTGGAGGAAACCGAATCACTGCGCAAGGCAGTTACCGATATGGACGCCGCGTTGGAGCACGACGATATGGACGCTTGGGCTAAGGCGGACGTGCGTTTCCACTGCTTGCTAGTCGAGCTGAGTGGAAACAAGCGATTGATTGAAGTAGTGAAAACGTTCATCAATCAATCGCATCGCTTTCGCTTGCTGACGTTGCGATTGCGACCCAAACCGTTTGATTCAAACCGAGACCATCACGTTGTTCTGGAAGCCATTATGCAAGGCGATGCTGATACAGCTCGCAGAGCACACCGCCAGCACCGGGAGAGAAGTGGTCATACGCTAGTATCACTGGTCGAGCAACACGGGCTCAGCCGGATTTGACACGGCAACCGGATAGGGTTAACACACTGGCTTGGGTAGCTCGTGAAAGAGGTGTCGACGGCCCGGATAGCCGTCGTCAAGCCTACAGGGAGGTATTTACGGCGTCCTCTGGAACGAGCTACTTAAGCCTAGCAGGCTATCAAACATGGTGGAAAAATAGGGTTTGTAGGTGCCGGATTGATGGGCTCAGGA
>JAAUQA010000461.1 GCA_012032855.1 Candidatus Competibacteraceae bacterium | reverse complement strand
TGGTGGTCGCTGAAAGAGACAGGATAGTGGCTGACGCTCAGGTGTCCGCTGCTAGGATCCAAGGCAATGACCCAACTAACGGTAGATCGGATAAATCGATGGTAAATTCTTTCGATCCCAACAGCGTACACGCGTTTCATGCCGTCGTCAAAGCGATGCCGGATCCGATCTTTGTACTGGATCGCCAGGGCCGTTATTGTGGCTGTTATGGCGGCAGTTCCGAACATTTTGTTTCCCCCCCTGATCAGCTGCTAGGCCATACAGTGGAGGAAGTGCTGCCGGCGCAGGTGGCGTATGAGTTGCGTACAGCAATTGCCCGCGTCTTCGAGCATGGCAGCGCAGAACAACTAGAATATGAATTGACTATTCAGCAAGTTGTGCGCTATCGCGAAGCGCGATTGGTGGCGCTGGGCGATGATCATGTCCTGGTCGTTGTGCGCGACATCACGGAGACAAAGCGGGCCGACATTGCCCGTCAGCAGGCCGAAATTGCCCAGCGCGAAAGTACCGCCCTGTTGCACTCAATGGGTGACAATCTATCCAATGGTTACTTCTACCAGGTGGTGATTGCACCCGATGGTGCCATGCACTACACCTATCTTAGCGCCGGTGTGGAGCGTGTCGTAGGCATTACGGCCGCCGCGGTGCTGCATGATCCTACCCTGCTAATAGCACAAGTATTGGACGAAGACCGGCCAGCAATGATGGCAGCCAGTCGCGCAGCAATGGTGAACTTGACCGACTTTGCTGTGCAAGTGCGCAAACGGCTGCCCAGTGGAGAGATTCGTTGGGTCTTGATCCGTTCTGTGCCACGCCCACCACTGGTGGATGGGCGTGTGATCTGGGAGGGAATCGTGCTCGATATTACGGAATTCAAACAGGCCGAACAGGCGTTGCAAGAGAGTATAAAGCGTTACCGCTCGATCTTCAATGTTGGCAATGTTGGGATCACAATCACCGACGCTGCCGGTGTGATGATTGAGGTCAATGATGCCTTTGCCGCCATGCTCGGCTATACACCCACCGAACTGGTCGGCCGTCATTTCATAGAGATTACGCACCCGGACGAACGCACTGACGAGTTGACGCAAGTGGAACGCGCCGCGGACGATCCTGTCCACAGTGCGCGCGATTGGTTTGAGAAGCGCTATCTTCATCGCAACGGCGACACAGTGTGGGTGCGCCTCGCCGCACAGCTTGTACGCGATGAAAAGGGCACCCGTGTTCATGACCGCAGTGGTCGCCGACATTACGGCGAGCAAGGCGACCGCAGCAGATCTCATCTTACGCGATCATGCTTTGAATGCCATTTCACAAGGTGTCATTATCACTGACTTACACGCACCCGATCACCCGATTATTTATGCTAATCCCGGGTTTTTGCGCATTACCGGTTACGACGCCGCTGAAGTGCTGGGCCGTAACTGTCGCTTTCTGCAAGGGCCCGATACCGATCGGGCCGTTGTCGCCAAGGTGCGCGCCACAATTGTTGAGCGTCGCTCCTGCGTCGTCCAGATTCTCAATTATCGCAAGGATGGTCGGCCGTTTTGGAATGCCCTGGCGCTATCGCCAATTCATGATCGGAATGGCGAAGTCACCCACTTTGTCGGCATTCAGACCGATATTTCCGAGTTCAAACAATTGGAAGCTGAGTTTCGTCAAGCCCAAAAGATGGAGGCAATCGGCCGTCTGGCAGGTGGCCTGGCCCATGATTTCAACAATCTGCTCACTGTGATCAACGGTTATAGCGATATGATCCTGCACAGCATGACGCAATATGACGTTAACCGCGCCAAGGTCGATCAAATCCGCATTGCGGGTGACCGTGCAGCAGCCCTTACCCGCCAATTATTGGCTTTTAGCCGTAAACAGATGCTCCAACCGGTTGTCCTAAATTTGAATTCCATCGTTATAAACCTACAGGAAATGTTAAAACGCTTGCTCCGCGAAGACATTTATCTTGCAACGCTTTTAGAGCCGCAACTTTGGTCAGTCCGGGCCGACCCCGGTCAGATCGAACAAGTAATCATGAATCTAGTCGTCAATGCGCGTGATGCAATGCCACAGGGCGGTCGCATCATCATCGTCACCGATAATGTCGAGATCGGTCAACATGAAGTCGAAGCCTACCCCAGCCTTTTGCCCGGTCCGCATGTCATGCTGGCCATAAGTGATACGGGCAGCGGGATTGAAGATGCCATTTTGCCACATCTCTTTGAACCCTTTTTTACCACCAAAGAGCCTGGACACGGCACCGGGTTAGGGCTGGCGACTGTTTATAGTATTGTCCAGCAGTGTGGTGGCATTATCGACGTTTATAGCAAATTGGTTGGGGTACTGTCTTTAAGCTGCTCATCCCGCGCACAGCCGACGCCTCCACGGCCAGCATAAGGAGCACCCAATCTCCAGTGAACCAACCCCGCCGAAGCGGCACGATCTTGCTGGTCGAAGACGAGCATCAGATTCGCAGCCTTGCCAGCGCAGTGCTGCGCGAAGGAGGGTTATGACGTAATCGAAGCAAGCAGTGGCTTGGACGCGTTGGAATCCATCAGTCGAACATCACAGGAGATCGATCTGCTGGTGACCGATGTGATGATGTCGGGTATGAATGGCCGTCAATTGAGCGACCAACTGACCGCTTTACACCCCGACCTGAAAGTACTCTTTGTCTCCGGTTACAGCCATGATCTGCTGAGTGAACAAGGCGTGCTGGACCACAATGTGACGCTTTTACAAAAGCCATACACACCACTAATGCTGCAAAGCAAAGTTCACGAATTGCTGATGATCTGACCACATCACGCAATACCTTTCACTCATCTCTCAATGTCATCAAGTTACGTGCAAAGTTGGCGATTGGTCGAGAGAGATTCACGAGATTTGAGGAGATTAGGTCGACCTAATCTTCTCAATCTCCTGTGTTTAACTCAATGACATTGACTCATCACCAATAACGCCAGTTGGAGAATAAAATGGCCTCAACCGAACTCACCCACCTCTGGATCGAAGCGCCGTTCCTTTCCGACGCATTGAAACAGATACCCGCCCATGTCAAGCTGCTCTATCCCGCCGCCCCGCCCGTCGATCCGCTCGCGCAGGCGCAGCCCGTCCAGGCTATTTTGGCTTCGTCACTCTTGCAATACAACGGCCAGCTCATGGACCGCCTGCCCAACCTGCGCATCATCGCCCGTACAGGCATTGGTTATGATAATGTTGTCGTCGATGACGCCACCGCGCGCGCATCGTTGTTTGTAATACGCCCGATGGCCCGACCGAATCCACGGCGGAACATACTGTTGCCATGCTGTTGGCATTAGCGAAGCGGCTCAAACAGGGCAATGACAACCTGGCTGCTGGCAAATGGGGCCCGCGTGAATATCCGCTGGTAGGCGTGGAAGTACGCGGCAAAACTTTGGGCCTGGTCGGTCTGGGCCGGATTGGGCGCCGCGTAGCACAAATATGCCGCTTGGGGCTCGAGATGGACATCGTCGCTTATGACCCTTGTCACGCCCGCGCCAGGCTGCCGAACTGGGCGTGACATGGTGCGAACTGGACGACGTCATCACCCAAGCCGATTTCCTGAGCGTCCATGATGCCGGCCACGCCGGAGACTCATCACCTGGTCGACGCGGCC
>JAAUQA010000460.1 GCA_012032855.1 Candidatus Competibacteraceae bacterium | reverse complement strand
ACGCTGTTTGCAAGGTTGCGGCCGCCGTAACACCCGTACCGGGTGGTGTGGGGCCGATGACGATCGCCATGCTGATGTCCAATACGCTTCGCGCCGCGCGCCTTGCGTCAGGGCTTGGCGTCGCCTGACTCCTCCGCAGGCCCGGCATCGAGGTCTGTAACGACCGCTGGATCAAGCCGAAAGCGAAACGTCCTGCACGTCTTGATGCCCGACAGAACCACCTCGGCCGGCACTTTCACGTACGTCGATTGCCGCACCGCGCGTATTGCTGCCCTCTCGAATACCTGGTTGCTGCTGCGACGCACCGCGATTCGCGACGTTTTCCCGTCGCGATCGACGTCGAAGCAAACCTCGACGTCGCCTCGATGCGATCTCGCAAAGCGCTGTTCGGATATACGGGGACGACCGTATGCAGCGACTTTCTCTCGCTGTGGAGCTCAGTAAACGGAGCAACATCCGCGGTATCATCTGCCAGCGCTGCGGTTATCAAGACCGCCAGAGACGTGATACCGGGGAAGCTAGCCTTCATCGTCGGGCGAAATCTCGTCGGCGGAACTACGCCGATCATCGATGGTAATGACTGGCGTTACCGGATTGGTCGCATCGAGCCAAATGCGACGCACGGCCTGCAGCGTATTCGCCTGTGGGCTGATCGCTTCGCCACGCTTGAGATCGGCGTCGGCCTCGGCATATCGATCCAACCTGACGTAGATCAGCGCACGGTTGCTCAAGGTCCGCCAGTTGCCCGCATTTTCCTGCAACACCTCATCACAATACCTCAGCGCGATCGAATACTCCTCGAGCAAGGAATAACCGGCACAAAGATTCGCTTTGGCCGTTTCCCGTTCCTTGGCATCGCGCGCCTGCTGCAGGCCAATCAGGGTTAGTCGAATACCTTCGTTTGCATCGCCAGCCAGCAGTGCCTGCGCGCCCTCATACAATGGCAGATTCGACGGACCAATGACGGTCTTGCTTTCCTGCGCGGCACCGTGATTCATGAGTAGCAGCAGGCCAACGATGCCGAGCGCAGGCGACACGCGATTGTGCTGCACCCGCCCAATCGTACTAGCCACTAATGTATTGTTCGAGCTGTTCAATTGCTTCTTGTTGGTCGGCAATGATGGCCTGAACGAGATCACCGATCGAAATGACCCCGACTACAATCTTGTTATCCACGACCGGCAAATGCCGAATGCGCTTCTCCGTCATCAGTGCCATACAGGTATCGACCGTTTCACTGCTCGTGGTGCACGTCACGCTCGCGGTCATAATGTCGGATACCGGGGTGCTGTCGGACGCACGACCTTTGACAACCACTTTTGCGTGCGTAATCGCGTTCCGACAGGATACCGAGCAGTTGACCGCCATTCATCACCAGCACCGCGCCGATGTTTTTTTCGGCCATAAGCAAAACTGGCGCGCATTTGTATAACGATATCATCTTCATTTTCATCGTTAATTACATAGAAGGCTCCCTGAATGGCTCCTATTTTTTCCTGAATAAATTTAATAACATCCAATCCAAGGGCATCAATGGAATCGTGTAAACGAAGAATCTCACTGATCTCTGCAACACCCCGTACAATCCAGTTGCGCTCTGTATCGCGCTTTTCATTCTCAATAAGATTAGCACGCATATTCATCAACGACATGCCTAATATGTCATTATCACTAGCCGGTGTAAATTCTGTGTTTAGTTCACCCTCTCCAATGCGCCTTGCAAACTCTGCATTGGTTTTCAGTGTATCTACTAATTCATCAACCTTTACACCCATTTGCCCAAATTCATCTTTGCTATGGGATTCTGATTTTTCCGGAAGAATACCTTGTGCTACCAAACTAATCGTGTTTCGCATGGTATTCAACGGGCCAACCATTGATCTGGTGATGATCATCGAAAGTAAAATCGTTAGTGCAAGCAAGCATAGACTCACATAAAGGAAAGTGGTGATTAAAGATTGCGCATCTCCATTGGCCTCATCAATACCCATGGATGCAACCAATACCCAATTTGAATTTGGAATTACTCTGGTGATTTGAAGAACTTCCATTCCGGAATAATCAGTACCAGTATCATTTTGAGAGCCTTCTGTTAGTGTTGACTCAATTACTGATACCGCATCATTACCACTATTGAATTCAATATCGGTATAGGTTCTTCTTAGTGGACTTATTAATTTAATTTTCTGAGTAGCTGGGTTTTGCCTTGCTAAAACAATCTCACCGGTTTTCCCTAGCCCTTTATATTTTTTTAACAGCGCAAAAGCTTCATTGAGTTTAATTTTAATCAACACTATTTTTGGGCCATCACTTGTGGTTAAAGGAGCGGCCGCAAACATGAAATAATCGCCTGTGTCAATATCTTTCATCACATCACTGTAATGAAGTTTTTGCTGACCATTAGCAAACGTTGTTCCATCCGGGTCTATCAAATTACCGCTATTTTTTGCGACATCGGTACTGGCAGAAATAGCACCTGATGTTGATGTCACATAGATTTGTTCAAATCCAAAAAAAGATTTTTGTTCTTCGATGAAGTCTGTTAGGGAACCTCCAGAATCCGGTTCCTCAAATCCAAACATGTCCGCTTCTGCCGAAGTTGAATCACTTCCCATGGATGATTCATCCATTGCAGCAAAGGGATCCTCTTCTTGTCCTTCTTCACTGGCACTTTCCTCCGAAAACATATCCATTCCAAAATCTGCTGCAGGTGATCCTCCACCGTTTTTTACTAAATCGGATGATTGTATTAACGATACTGCGGTGTGAATCCGGTCGAAATACGCATCGAAATACTCTGTTCTAGCATCTGCTACTACCGTTAATGTGGTACTTGCTTTTTCCTGATTGTTTAACAGATTGTAGTTGTAGGTAAAGAAGCTGATGGCGGAGACCGCTACCAACGCTATCAGAAAAATGACAACCGTAATCTTGGATCGTATATTTAATTTATTCAACATAAGCGTTTGGCGCTGAGGTTAATTCAAATTTTTGAAAGTTTATCGGCTATCAATTGTCCAGCCTTTTCTATAAATTCTCGCTCTTCCTTAGTAAAATTTTTAAAAGAGGCGACTTCAATAACACCCAGTATCTCTTCTCCTTGTAAAAGTGGAACAAGGGAAAGAAATTGGGGTGATGCACTTCCTAATCCCGATACAATTTTCACATACCCCTCAGGGATATCATCAATATACATCGATTTCTTCATCGATGCACTTTGTCCTACGAGACCTTCTCCAAAATTAAAGACGGTAGCTTCCGTTTCATTCATGGGTAGCGCGTACGTGCTAGTCATTTGCAAAACTCGATTTCCATCGACTTCCTTTTTCAGGTAGAGTGCTGCCTGACCCGCTTCTACCTTGTTACAAATTTCCAAAAGGGCATGGTTTGTAATTTCCTTTTGTTTTGAATTTTTCTGTAAAACCGCAGTGAGCTCATGAAGGCTTATCGTATTTTTTTGATGTGTTTTTTCTTCTAAGTATTTCGTAAAAACGTTCTTTACAATTTCTTGATTTTTGTTGTTTTCCATTTAGTTAAAACTAATAAGTGGCAAAGATAATGAAAGTTAGCCGTTAGTAGAAGTTAGATTAATTTTTTTCAACAGAGTTTTCAAATATGTATCATTAAATTTGTTT
>JAAUQA010000459.1 GCA_012032855.1 Candidatus Competibacteraceae bacterium | reverse complement strand
AGGGAGTGATGATACTCATGGCATCAGTGGGTTGGTTTCACCCCCACCCTAGCCCCTCCCCCGTCAAGGGGGAGGGACAATAAACAGCATTGAACCACCCTGGCTGAACCACCCTGGCTTGATCAAGCGCTCAGGCATCAACGGCGATTAATGAGAATCGAGATAGCGCCGCTGGCGACCAGCATCAACACCGCAGGCCAAACCCACCAATACCTCAAAAAGAATTCGCTGTGGGTGGATTCAGTATCAGCCCAGCGCAGGGCGTAAACCGCGACCACGGCAAGAATGATCTGTAGCCACGCCGCATAGACCATGAACTTTTTGTTCACGTTCCTCTCCTCTGATACCTGATTAAACGCCTGCTGGGGTCCTAAGCTGCGGCAGAGCTAGAACGTGTTGAATCGAACCAGTCCAACACCTGTTGCCACAGCGGGATGAGCCTGGGGTTTAAAAGTAGCCCATGTGTCCGATAGTACGCAAACCGAAATCATTGGGTCGGAGGGTGATGGTTTGCACCGGTGCTTGACGGTAGCCGGCCATGAAGGCATCGCGGGATTCAGGAAGTGCCCAGAGATCGTCTACTGAATTGGCGGCTACAATGGGTGATCGCACGGCATCGAATTGCGCCTTGAGGTGGGGCATTTCAGGGTCGTCGAAGAAATAGTGCGGAAACCGACACCAACGCCGCCATTGCCGAAATATATCCAGCGGCAAATCTTCCCCCATCCCCAACTTGCTCCAGGCCAGGTAGCCTTTCCAACGGGTGAGTAGCGGGCCAACGATGTGCCACATCAAGATTACTCGGATCCGTTCGGCTATGGGCATCCAGCCGTGCCAACCCGCTCCGGTAGCGAACGTGTACAAGGCCTGAACCTTATGATGGTTTGGTAAAAGACCGAAAGCATGGCCGCCATAAGAATGCCCGACCATATACAAAGGCCCGGTTCCGTCAGCCATAATCTCGACCGCTGCTGCCAGATCCTGACGGGCCCAATCCAGGTAGTCCATACGAAAACCCTTCAGCGTGGGGGGTGCAGACAGGCCGACGCCGCGGTAATCCAGAGTCAGGGTTTCGAACCCGTGTTCGCTCATAAACTCGGCAAATCGCCGGTAGAATTGCTGGGTTACACCGGTGGCGCCGGCCACAATCAGTCGGGCTCTGGCCGGGTTCGCCGGCACGTAGCGCAAGGCCGTGATCGAGTAGCCGTCCTGGGTAGTCAGCGTCAAACGCTGCGGTGAGGAAGGAGTTGGATTTCCGGGTTCAGCGGTCATGATTGCTCTCTTTCTAACTGTTGGGTAATCAGATCGAACAAGCTTTCTCCCATCTGTTGCATCGGTTCTAACGAACCAGCGACCCGCGCTTGCAACAAACCCCCTTCATAAGCAGATACCAGCAAAGCGGCCAAACCTTCGGCACGCCGGCTGTCAACACCGGTTTTTTCAAAACCTTGCGCCAACTGCGCGCGCAGCACCGCGAAACCGCGTGCTAGCGCTTCACGGATCAAGGTGTCTTGCGCGGTGGATTCCAACGCAATGGTCGCCAAGGGGCAACCGTGTTCATAGTTGCCTTGGGCGAGTTGCCCCTGTGCGCCAGCCAGCCAGGTCTTGAGCGCCGCAACCGGGTCGGCGGGTGGACGCATAGCCTCCTCCAGCGAGGAGCGCTGATATTCCACAACGGCATTGACAGCGGCTACGGCCAACTCGGTCTTGCCCCCCGGAAAATGGTGATACAGCACGCCCTTCGGCGCTTGGGCGCGTGCCACGACCTCGGCCAAGCCCACCCCGTGTAAACCTTTGCGTCGAAGGGCATCGATCATGGCCATGATCAGCCGTTGGCGGGTTGTGGTTTTTTCTTTAGCGGATGTTGGCATAGCAAAATCTACTGACCGGTCTAGATAAATAATACGGAAATTCTTTCCCCATTGTCAATGGCGGGAATCGCCCTTCGTAGACTAATCGTGGGCCTAGTTCAAATACTGGCTTTAGCCTGCTCGGTGATTTGCTGCAACAACGTGCCGGCTTTGACGTGCTCTGTTTCGAGTTGCTGATAAATTGCCAGCGTGTCCTGCATTTCAGCGAGTGGCGTCGTAAACGTCGCTGCCTGATTTTCTAACCGGCGCAACCGAAACTGTAATTCACGTTGACCCTTGTCAAGAGAGTCGAGTTGCTTCTTTAAGCCCGTAATCTTGACTTCCAATTTGGCGGCTTCCGCCATCGGATTGTGCTGGGAAGTTTTCAGGTGTTCGATTAACTCATCGGACGGGTGCTTGAGGGCGTGCAGGCGAGATTCGCTCTCGTTCAACAGGCGATTAAGCAGGCGTTTGTCATTGCCGATGTCATCCAATTGGGTACGGGCCTGGTTAAGCTGTTTGTTGAATTCTTGCCGTTCCTTGATCTGCTGTTCAAGTTCATCCCGCGCCTTGAATAACGGGGTCAATTGCCGTTGGTAGGTGTCCTCGGGTTCCTGGGTGCGTAGATCGGCCACGTCGGCGTATGAAAGCCCTCCGGATTCAATCAGCAGTTGTTGGACGTCGTTCGGATACAACCCGAGTTTCAGGGCTTGTTGCAACGCTGCGTTTCTTTCTTTCCAGCAATCCACCGCTTGACTGGATACAGGCTCCAGTGAACCCAAGCCAATGGCCTGATGAATACGGAAAGCGAGCTTGCGTTGGAGCAGGGTGCCGGATGCAGCGCGTAGATTCCAGTCGGCAAATGGCCGTTACTCTCGATTGCGTGCTTCAGGTAGTCCTCCGTTGCGCCGTTCAGGTCTTGGTCGTCGTGCATTTCCCGGTAGAGTTCGAGATAAGCGTCCTGCCGGGCGAGTAATTTGGCCGCCGCCGAATTTTCGTCGAGCAGAAAACTCACGCGAGCGAGTTGATCCAGGACCTGCCGGGCTTGTTTACCGTCGAGCTTGGATAATGGGGAAGAGTGTTGGGTGAATGGACAATGGCCCGGACGGTAGGATTAGACGGCCACTCGATACTATCGGCTGGAGTGATCGGTGCGCTTTCCGTGGTCAGTTGCTTGAAATAGTGCTCGGCGGCTTCCTTGGACAAGGCTTGATTTTGAATGGTCTTGCCGGAAGCCTTGACCATCGTGGCATCGTCGAATATCTGCCGCAATACCCCGGCACCCTTGCGCAATTTCTCATCATGGCCGGAAAACCACCGTGCAGCGCCACCGGCGTTGGAAGAGCGCTGTTTAAAGGTGAGCGTGATCTTGCCGTTCTGCGCGCTGGCGCGGGCGTGGTAGCCGTGCCGCACCAGTTCATCCAGGGAGGTGCCCTGTTGTTTCAGCGCGTTGGCCAGTGTTCGATAATCCGGCGTGCCGTCAAAAAGTGATTTCTACGGCAGGAATCCCTTTGGGATCGCCGAAATGAGCGAGTACCTTTTCCGGCGACTTTCCTCCTTTGGCGAGTATTGCGCTTAACAGCGCTGCACCGCGTTCGAGTTTTCCCGCCCGGCCGCTCAAGGATCGCCGGATGTCGCCGCTGGCGGAAGTGTAGCGCTTGAAGGTCAGCGTCTGCTGACCGCCGATCGGGTTCTTGCGGCCGGCGCGAACATGAAACCCTTGCTCCTGCAAGGTGTCCAGGCTGACATTCTGGTTAGCGAGCGCTTGCTCCAACTCGTCACGAGTTGT
>JAAUQA010000458.1 GCA_012032855.1 Candidatus Competibacteraceae bacterium | reverse complement strand
AACGCTGAGTCAGGTCTACCAACCACACTTCCGGCACGCCCTGGCGGGCGTATAAGGGGATTTTCACTTCCCGGTCGAAACGCACGCTGGTATCGGCTACTTCGATGAGCAATAGCACGTCATCCGGGCGCGGGTGAGCGCGGCGGTAGAAATCTTCACGGGGCCGCAATACCAGCACGTCCGGCTGAGGTTGCGAGCGATCATCCAATACCAAAGAACTCTGAATCCTCACAATGGCTTGTTGCGCGGTGGCTAGAATCAGAGTCCGGGTGAGCCAATCGATAACGCCGGCGTGTTCGCTGCCTATCGGTGCCATATCAATCAAATCTCCGGCGATTAATTCAATGCGGTCATCGTCATTCAGGATGCCGGTTTGCGCCATGCGCTGGAAATCTTCCACGCTCAGCCGATGGCGGGTGGGTGCTAAGACGGTAGCCATACACAACACTCCTGCTAATCATTTTGGGGCCTTGCCTATACAGTAACGGCAAGCTTGCCGGTTCTGCAATTAGGATTGGCTTGCGGCAGACTGATGCCAGCGGGTTAGGGATGACCGGCGGGCAGGATGCCTTGCCAGGGAAGGTTTTTTCAGCGCAACGCATAACAGGGATTGTCCACTTCACTAACCAAGGACTTCAGCCATGAGCACCCTTTTTATCACCCGTCATCCCGGTGCCCGCGAGTGGGCCGCTGAGGAAGGCATTACGGTCGATTACCTGTTCGATCATCTGACGATTGATTTCATCCATGCCGGTGATGTGGTCATCGGCTCGTTGCCGGTGCATCTGGCGGCGGCGATCTGTGAACGGGGTGGACGCTCATCTGCATCTGCGCCTGACCACTCCGCCGGCGAATCGGGGCGGGGAGTTCAGCGCCGCTGAGATGCGAACCTTTGGGGCGCAGTTGCAGGAGTTCTGGGTTAGCCGAGTGGACGGATAGCAACCGGCGAACCTTTCTGCGGGCAATTACAGATTTTCAGGAACTAGGGATATGCCGCCGCGCGAACTGTATCTGGCTGCTTATGACGTAACCGACTCGGAGCGGTTGCGGCTGGCGCTGCATGTGCTCAAGGGCTATGCCAGCGGGGGACAGAAATCGGTGTTCGAGTGTTTTTTGAGTGCCGGCGAGCGGCAGGCCCTGTTGGAGCAAGTCCGTGCGGTGTTGGATTTGAGCGCTGATCGGTTTTTATTGATGCCCCTGGGGACTAGCACCGGTATTCGCACGTTGGGCATTGCCGTGCCGCCCAGCGATCCGGCCTTTTATTACGTGGGGTGAGCGCATCATGGGAACCTTGTATTTGGATCGGCAGAATCTCTGCTTGCGTCAGGACGGCAAACGGCTGGTCATTGAGGAGCCGGACGCTCGGCCAAGAGGCATACCATTGGCCTTGCTGGAACGGGTCGTTATGCGCGGCAAGGTCCGCTTGGACAGTAATCTACTGGCGACGTTGGCAGAGCAAGGTACGGCCCTGATTTGCCTGAGCGCCCGCCACAGCCGTCGCACCGCCATCGTGCTCGGTCCCGGCCACGCCGACGCCCGCCGCCGGTTGGCTCAATATCAATTGATGTACGATGAGGCCAACCGGTTGCTCCTGGCCCGCTCGCTGATCCTGGGCAAGTTGTGGGCGCAATGCCGGACCCTTGAGACAGCGCTCGAACGCCGCCCGGATGTCCGTCGTCAACTCACCGCCGGTTTGGCTGTGCTGCGGCGGCTGGAACCGGCACTGACCGAAGCGTCTGATTTGGGTACGGTACTCGGTCTGGAAGGGGCCGGCGCGGCAGCGTATTACGCCGCGTTGACGGCGCTGTTTGCGTCGGCACTGAAGTTTACCGGTCGCAACCGTCGCCCCCCGCGTGATCCCGTCAATGCCTGTTTATCGCTGGGGTATACCCTGCTGCACTTCGAAGCGGTTAGATCGGCTTATGCCGCCGGTCTGGACCCATTGCTGGGTTTTTTCCATGAACCGGCTTATGGCCGGGAATCGCTGGCCTGTGATTTGGTGGAACCCCTGCGGCCCCGGTTGGATGCCTGGGTTTGGGAACTGTTCCGTGAGCGGCGATTGCGCGAGGAAGATTTCTTACTGGATAAAGGCGCCTGTTTGCTGGGTAAAGGTGGGCGGCAGAGCTTTTATGCCGGATATGAACAATGGGCGCCGCCGCTGCGCCGTTATCTGCGCCGTTACAGTTACCGATTGGCGAACTGGCTGACCGGTCGGGCGCCGGTGCTGCCGGTGATGGAGGGTGATGATGCAGACTAAGCCAGTCCGGACGCTGGAGCCGGAAGCAGACGGTCGCAAGCCGCTATATCTCGGCGGTGGCGCTGGGTTGTCGGTTGATTTGGACGGTCCAGCGCTGCGGGTGCGCCGGTCGGAACGCGCGGTGTCTTGGTTTCCGCTGGCGCGGCTGGCACGGGTGGTCAGTATTGTGACCGTGCATTGGCAGTATTCGGCCTTGCTGGCTTGCGCGGATCAGGGGGTGCCGGTGGTGTTTGTGGACCGCGCCGGGGATGTGCACGGGTATTTGTTCGGCAGGGCAGTGCAACAGACTGAGCGTTTTTGGCGCTTGTGCCTGTTGGCCAGCGGCTCAGCGGGCAGCATCGGTATAGCGACTGGCGGCAGAAGATGGAGGAATGCGCGGCATCGGCATTCACTCGGCAATCGGGATGGGAAGTCGAAACTGGAGACCCGGAGCGACTGCGGGCGCGCTAGCGCGGGCGAAAAATCATTATGCCGGTGCGGCGCAAGGGCTGGTCATCGCAAACCGATTGCGGGGTTTGCTGACTGCGTTCAGCGTGCAGTTACTCAGTGAGGCGGGTTTGAGCGCGGATCGGCTGGCGTTGTTACAGGGAGCGATGGATTTGCTTGAAGATGTAACCGCCTTGCTGGGATGGGCGCTGGAGTGGCCGGTGCTCTTCGTTTTGTATGCCCGCGCCCAGGGGAAACCAGCCGTGGATTTGGATGACGAAACCGAATTGACGGCGTTGTTCGAGACACAGACCGAAGATTTACGTCGCTTAGGACAAATGATGTTGGGTTGTCTGAGGTCGAAACTGGAGGACTGAGATCGTGGCTAAACGGCGTTTGTATTTAATCTGTTATGACATTTTCCCAGGACCCGAAGCGCTTGAATGAGGTTGCCCGGTATTTGAACAAATTTGCTTGGCGGGTGCAGTATTCGGTATTCGTGGGTCAGTTCCACGAGAATTCGATTGATGCGATTCTGCGTGGCCTAGAGACGATCATTGACTCGCGCCTGGATGATGTGCGCTGTTACCCGTTGCCACATAAAGCTGAGGTGGCTTTGTTGGGGCAGCAGATGTTCCCGCCGGATATTTTGCTGGTGCAGGATGGGATAAATGTGCTGCGTCTGGGAGCAGGCTTGGAACGGCAGCCGGATCGAAGTGATGACGGGTTATCCGAGAAAAGCTGGATCTTTTCCTGAATATTGTGTGCTATGGTTCGACAAATCAGCAATGGAAGCTATAGTGACAATAGTGGTGTAGTGGGGTGGTACACCTGGATTACTCACCACCGTTGGTACTGAGTCTGCGACAGTAAGCAATTTCTTCGAATTTGCAACTGCCGGCAGAAAAAAACACGCACATGTATGGATCAGAGGGTCGCCCCAAAGACAAGTACAGCG
>JAAUQA010000457.1 GCA_012032855.1 Candidatus Competibacteraceae bacterium | reverse complement strand
GGAAGATCACTCTGCTGGCGCGCAAGGACTTCGATGAGTTCCGATTTTGGTCATTGGTTTTTTCCTGTCAGTCAACAAACAGTGCAGGTCTTCGGAGCCGGAGGCTTGCCTGAGACATAAGCGCTAGCCCTCCTCCTCTTCCTCCTGGTTTTTCATCTGCTCTTTAAGAATATCGCCCAACGACGTCCCGCCGGTCGGCTTACGGCTGTAATCCTGCAACACCTCCGCTTCTTCGG
Organism: Candidatus Competibacteraceae bacterium; assembly: GCA_012032855.1. Next base: position 3,405 of record JAAUQA010000457.1, on the reverse strand, counting down.
CAAACTCCTTCGCTTTGATGGAGAGGCTGATGGTGCGATTTTTACGGTCTACGCCCAGGAATTTAGCCTCCACAGCATCTCCGACATTCAACACAGTACGCGCGTCATCAATGCGTTCCCGGGCCAGCTCGGAAACCCGCAGCACCCCTTCGACGCCACCGCCCAAATCAATCGTCGCGCCCTTGGCATCCACCGCCGCGACCGAACCGTTCACGATGCTTCCCTTGGGATTCTCGGCTACGAAATTGGAGAACGGATCTTTATCCAGTTGCTTGATGCCCAAAGAGATGCGTTCTCGTTCGGGGTCAACCGCCAGCACCACGGCTTCGACATCCTGCCCTTTCCGGTAATCCCGAACCGCATCCTCGCCCGAGGCATTCCAGGACAGGTCGGATAAATGCACCAAACCGTCAATGCTGCCATCCAAGCCGATAAAAATGCCGAAATCGGTAATGGATTTGATTTTGCCTTCGACTCGGTCACCCTTGTTGTGCTGAGTTGCGAATTCATCCCAGGGATTGGTCTGGCATTGCTTCATGCCCAGGGATATGCGCCGCCGCTCCTCGTCGATGTCCAACACCATGACCTCGACTTCATCACCTAAAGCAACCACTTTGTTGGGATTGACGTTTTTGTTGGTCCAGTCCATCTCGGAAACATGCACCAATCCTTCGACACCTTCTTCAATTTCCACGAAACATCCGTAATCGGCGATATTGGTGACCTTGCCGAACAAGCGGCTGCCGACCGGATGACGCCGCGCCAGCGCGATCCAAGGATCATCGCCAAGCTGCTTGAGGCCCAAGGAGACCCGATTGCGGTCGCGATCGAATTTAAGGATTTTGACGTCAATTTCGTCGCCGACATTGACCACTTCGGAGGGATGTTTAACCCGCTTCCAAGCCATGTCGGTGATATGCAATAACCCGTCGATGCCGCCGAGATCCAGAAATGCGCCGTAATCGGTAAGATTTTTGACCACGCCTTTGACGATCTGGCCTTCTTCCAAGCTTTCCAGTAACGCCTCGCGCTCAGCACTGTATTCTTGTTCGACGACCGCGCGCCGCGACACCACGACGTTGTTACGCCGCCGGTCGAGCTTGATTACCTTGAATTCCAGCTCCTTGCCTTCCAAATAAGACGCATCGCGAACCGGTCGAACATCAACCAGCGAGCCGGGCAGGAAGGCGCGAATTTCGCCGATATCCACCGTGAAGCCGCCTTTGACTTTGCCGCTGATGATACCCTTAGCGATTTCATCTTTCTCAAACGCTTTCTCCAGCACCTCCCAGGCGCGCGCCCGCTTGGCCTTTTCTCTGGAGAGACGAGTTTCACCAAACCCATCTTCGACAGCATCTAAAGCGACCTCAATTTGGTCTCCCTCCTTGACTTCGAGCACCCCTTCCTCATTATAAAATTGGTCCAGGGGGATAACGCCCTCGGATTTCAAACCGGCATTGACAATCACCACATCCGGGCGGATTTCCAATACGGTGCCGGTAACGATAGATCCGGGTTGCATTTGCTTGTTGGCCAAGCTTTGTTCAAACAGTTCGGCAAAACTTTCAGTCATCGGTTATAGCTCAGGGGCGGCATCAGCCACCACGGGTTAATTAAGAATTGAGTTATCGGATTGCTGGGTCTAGGGCGACATCCCTGAATTTGAGCTGCCTATTAACAAGACCTACAGCACATTCTTTGACCTGTGCAATACTCAACTCGCTGGTATCCAGCAGGAGGGCATCGACAGCAGGTCGGAGCGGAGCAACCGAACGTTGGGAATCGCGTTGGTTGCGTTCGGCGATGTCATCTATAAGGTCCGCAAGACTAACATCGATTCCTTTCTCTTTCAACTGCTTATGACGCCTGATTGCGCAGGATTCGGGATTCGCAGTAAGAAAGATTTTGACCGGTGCATCGGGGAATACCACCGTGCCCATATCGCGGCCGTCCGCGACCAAGCCGGGCAACCGGCGAAAATCCCGCTGCCGTTGCAACAGAGCAGTGCGCACCGCCGGCATTGCAGCGACTATTGAAGCGGCGCTACCGCACGTTTCACTGCGGATCAGTTCGCTGACATCCTCATCAGCGAGAAAAACACGCTGGTCATCAGTCGCGGTGGAAAACCGTACATCCAGGTTTCTCGCTAACGCTGAAACCTGTAACTCATCATCCAATGACAGGTGTTGTTGTAGCGCCGCCAAGGCTGTCAATCGATACAGCGCGCCACTGTCCAAAAAATGCCAGCCGAACTGCGTAGCCAACGCTCGACATAGCGTGCCTTTGCCGACGCCGCCGGGTCCATCCACAGCAATGACCGGTATGTTGTTGCGCATAAATCGAATGGTTTATCGTATTAACCGGGCGGGCACAGTTTGAGTCAGGGAACAGTGCAACTCATTCAGGAAAAAACTACCGACTTCTCGCGGCTTTATAGACTCAATCTAGTCCAAGCTGATTAGTCTAGCAAGTTTTATTGCTTGATCAATTAGCCGGCCATACCGCCGAGGGCGTTCATAAGCCCGATAGGGTTTAGCCGATGGGGCCGGGTGGTACACCCGGCCCGGAGAGACGAGAATCAACCCATGTTGACGCCGTAATCCTTGGCAACAGCAGCCAAACCACCGGCATACCCTTGACCGATGGCTTTGAATTTCCATTCGCTGCCGTGACGATACAATTCGCCGAAAATCATCGCGGTTTCGATGGAGGCATCCTCGGACAGATCGTAGCGGGCAATTTCCGCATTAGACGCGTCATTGAGGGCGCGGATGTAGGCATTCTGCACCTGCCCGAAATTCTGTTTGCGCGCATCGGCATCATGAATCGTCACCACGAAGGACACTTTAGCCGCATTGGGAGTCATCGCCGCCAAGTCGATGCTGATCTGCTCGTCATCGCCTTCCCCTTCGCCAGTCAGATTATCACCGGCATGGGTAACAGCTCCTGAGGGATCCTTGAGGTTGTTATAGAACACAAAATGTTGGTCGCTCAACACTTTGCCGCTTTCGTCAAGCACGAAGGCAGAAGCGTCCAAATCGAACGCAGCACCATCGGTTTTACGCACATCCCAGCCTAAACCAAAGCGCACTGTTTTAAGTCCGGGATCTTCTTTGGTCAGCGAAACGTTCTGACCTTTACTCAGTGATACGGCCATGCGAAATTCTCCTCGCTAATAATGGGTGATAAACGGATTGTTAAACATTGACGCCATATTGCGTGCACATAGCGGCTAGCCCGCCATTGTACCCTTGACCGACGGCGGAAAAGCGCCATTCGTTGTTGTGACGGTACAGTTCGCCGAAAATCATCGCGGTTTCCGTGGACGCATCCTCGCTCAGATCATAACGGGCGACTTCTGCATTGGTTTCCGCATTGACCACCCGGATAAAAGCATTTTGCACC
>JAAUQA010000456.1 GCA_012032855.1 Candidatus Competibacteraceae bacterium | reverse complement strand
AGGCGTGGGTTTTCTGGATTCTGCGATTTGGAATTCTGTGGCGCGTATGACACGTGCTGCAATTGCGGTGCTGCCGTCGGGATAGATATTGCCCATACCCATGTTGGGCCAAGTTTCCGGCGTTGGACGACCGTCCGCATCCAATTCGATCTTGGTGCCGTGACATTGCATACAACCGGTTTCGTTAGGTGCGTTACTCAGTTCCGGGTTACTGCGTCCTTCGTGCTTATGCACCAGAGCGTGCAGGCTGTCTTTGGGAATAATCTGCCGGTAGGCTCTAAAGTGTCCGCTTTCCTCGAATTGTTTTAACTCTTCGGAGTGACAACGTCCACAGGTGCTGGGTGGCACCAGCGTAGAAATGTAAACATCAGTGCCTACCAAATCCTCATGCTGGGTCGCCATCGGGGAATCTTTGTTGACCCGATGACAGTCGATGCAGGATACCCCGACATGCCCGTGACGGCTGTTTTTCCAGTCGCTGATAATGCCGGGGTTAACGTTGATATGGCAGGTTACGCACTGTTTTCCCTCCGGGGTCAATCCGCGGTCGATGACGATGGATTTGACCATGCTCAAGTCACCTACCGATAAGGATTTCTCCGCATTACTCGAATCACCCGCCGACGCAGATTTTTCCGCATTGTCTTGAGCCAACGCGGCCAATGCCAAGAACGACAAGGCGACAATGGCAAAACCGATTGCTTTTCTCATGATTGTTCTCCCGGTTTATTGCAGCTTCTGAATGAAAGTAGTTAAATCTTGGTGGCCTACGTACTCATGACAGGAAACACATGTATTATCAATGGTCCCGAGAAAATAAGGTTTGTGAGCAACAAACGCTTTATTACTGGCACTCGTTGCTTTTTCCAGGTTGCTATGGCACTTCAAGCAACCTGAATCGTACACAAAGTCTTCGCGGTGCTGTCTCTTAGCTTCCCAGTCGATTTTTTCAAGGTCAAGGGTGTATTCGGCCCAAACATCATGGATACCGGTCTTGGCCTTAGTGAATAGATAATTCGTCAAAGTATCGTGGGGTAAATGACAATCGGTACAAACAACTTGCACGCCGACAGCATTGTTTCCTCCATGCACATCTAGCAAATAAGACTCACCAAAGACCTTCATGGAGTGGCATTTGGTACAGAACGCGTGATCAGAAGTGCTCTCGATAACGCTTTGCGTAGCCAACCAGGAAGACGCCACCACGGCGGGTAACCCAACGATCAGGAGACCAGCAAGTAGGAATTTTATTTTGCTATTTGATTTTTTCATTAGCAGTTAATGCCCGATTCATCGCAAGTGACGATTATGACCTGAAGATGTAAAAACCATTTAGAAAACTCTAATATATTAATGTATTGATAGGCTCCGGTTTGAAGATGCAAAAATCGCTGGAATTAAGTATAGAGGCTGTTTACCTATGTAAAATTATTTTCACTCAGTGCAAAATAAACTTTTTAATCATAACAAAATGATTTTTCGATAGTATTAATGATTAATGTGCTAACTAAAGAGAAGTGAACGTAAGATGCCCACGACGTGAGGTCGGCAGTTTCGGACACATAAAAATAGGGAACACTGACGTATGTCAGTATCAAGCAAGTTAACAGTTGAATTAGATGAAGAGATTGCGTGTTCGGGGGGATTAAAGTGAAAGACTACCGGATAATTAGCTTGCAATGAGTGCGGTTATTGTGGCACTTTCAAATAGACAAATGGCGGAGAGGGCGGGATTCGAACCCGCGTGGGGCGGTTAAGCCCCCATCCGATTTCGAGTCGGCGCCGTTATGACCGCTTCGGTACCTCTCCAGCGGAGTGCGTGTGCATGGTAACGCAACTGCCTATCTTGCACAACGCTCCAAGATGTTAATGGGTGGCATGTCTGCTCGCGTTACTATCAGACCAGATTATGCACTTTCTTAAGTTCGGTGTAGACCATACTGGACACCTGGCGGATTACATTGCCTCGCGATGAGCTCCAGCGACCGAGGTTTTTCGCCCGACTGGAGCGTTCAATGATAGCGATAAAGGTGTAGGGATGCGCTCTGCCATTCCTGCCTCGGGCGACCACGATTCCCATGTCACCACATAAGCGCGAGGTTGTACCGGTTTTATCAAGGATCATGGTGCCGGGCGGTACTTTTTGTGCGCCGGTGTAGATTCGATCTTTGTTCGGTAGCCGCATCAAGCGCTTGATTTCGCGTGAATACGGAAGCTTATTATGCCATAGCGCATAAAGAAAACGGCTGTAATCCCTGGCGGAGGCTTTATTTCTGTAGGTTCTGCCATTACTCGGGATCTGCTCAACGATTCTCGTATGCTGAAAAATGCCGGGGTTATTGCGCTTGAGGATGCGCTCCACCTCTCGTGGTCCCCGGCGTCCGCTGAGTAAATTGATAAAATAATTGGTCGCCGAATTACTGCTTCGCTGGATCATGGCTTCCATCTTGGCGCGAGTGAAACGATCATAACGCACCTTTCCTGCTCTAAGTTGGTTGAAAAATGCTAGCGCAATAAAGGGTTTGATCATGCTGGCACTCTGAAAAGGGGCATTTTCATTGATCGAAACCAGCTTTTTCTGAGTCGTAAAATCGTAAACCGACCACGCCGTTTTCTCTCTGGAGGAGATGATTCCGCGGCGGCGCAACACCTTGATATGCTCTTCTATTTTCCTTTCCAGATCGACAGGGTAGGTTGAATAGGCCGAGGCTAACTCAGGCAGCCCGCCGAATAATGCTAAGCCCGATATGGCCGCTGTCGAAAATAAAAAGCGCCGCCTTGATGGGTCGAGGTCCGATTGATCGGTTTCACACGGCGCATCGGCTTCGAGAATAGATTGATTAAGTTGGTTCATTGCGCTTCCTCGGATCTGACGTTGTTGACTAGGACGCGGCTTGTGTTGCAAGAATTGCACACGCTTTAGAGCGGCTCTTTCTCGGACAGGAAACTACGTTATGTATGCTTGAGAAATGGCTTGAAGCGATTCTACAACACTATTTGATGTGGTGGTAAAGATAATACAATATAACGCGAATGCAAGACCTAGCCAATCACAGTAGGGTTGTTTAATTCTGAAAAGATCGACATCCATTCCTGTTGTTCCTGAAAAAGGTTTTAATCACAACAAACTACCCAACACGAGGCTTTACTGGCAAACTGTTGGCCCGATTTCAACTTGACTATTATTAATGACGCCGTATGCAGACTGCGATACAACTCTCAGTAGCCCAATTTATACGTATTGCGCAATTACTGGCTATCCTCACAATACTGTGGTGGGCGCTGACCGATGGCAATAGCAGTGGATGGACGATGGGAATACCTGCCATCATCGCTGCTTGCGCTACCAGTCTGTTGTTGGGTCCGCCGAGTGTCCGCCTGCATCCGCTGGGTTTGCTGCGTTTTGTGGTGTATTTTCTCAAGGAATCCTGCTGGGGTGGTGTTGATATCGCGCGGCGAGCCTTTCATGTCGATTTGCCGATGCAGCCGGTTTTGTTGACTATCCGTTGCAGTTGCCACCGGGTCCGTCCCGTACGCTGTTCGTTACCACGATGACGCTATTGCCCGGTCGACGCTAGGTGCCGAGTTGCGCGGTCATGACGTGATCGTGCATGTGTTGGCTCCAGATATGCTTAACGAGCT
>JAAUQA010000455.1 GCA_012032855.1 Candidatus Competibacteraceae bacterium | reverse complement strand
CGGTAACGCCAGCTGACTCAAGGCATTGCTTCCTCTGCTTCGACAATCTCCGCCGCCGCAGGGTGTTCGGCGAGATAATTCCCGTAGGCGAATCGCACCAGGACCGACAGGACGGCGGCAGCAGGCAATGCCAGCAAAATGCCGAAAAAGCCGAACAGCTGCCCGAAAGCCTGCGCGCCGTGCGCGGCGCTATCGAATCGGCGGTGCCGGTCGGTTTTTCCGAACACAAGGACAACGCGGCGGCGGCCTCCACGTTGCGAGCCATGGGCAAAGGGTTGGATCGGCTGGTCGGCAAACATCCCGGCATTCAAAAAATGATGCGAAATTTTTCCGCGCACTTGGACCCGCCAACTCGGCACGCTGGGCGGCGGCAATCATTTCATCGAACTGTGCCTGGATGAAAGCCAGAACGTCTGGGTGATGCTGCATTCGGGCAGCCGCGGCATCGGCAATGTCATCGGCCGGTATTTCATCACCTTAGCCCGCAAGGACGATGGAACGCCATACGCGGCGGTTACCGGATCGGGATTTGGCGTACTTCGAGGAGGGTGCCGAGTATTTCGACGATTATGTCGAGGCGGTGCACTGGGCGCAGGAGTATGCGCTGATCAATCGCCGCGAAATGATGCGCTTGATTCTGGATGTCCTGAAACGCCATCTGCCCGCCTTCGAGCTGACCAAGGAGGCGATCAATTGTCACCACAACTATGTGGCCATTGAAGAGCACTTCGGCGCGCGGGTTTATCTCACCCGCAAGGGCGCCATCAGCGCGCGCGAAGGTGAACTCGGCATCATCCCCGGCAGCATGGGCGCGAAATCCTACATCGTGCGCGGCAAGGGCGATCCGGAATCGTTTTGCTCCTGCTCGCACGGGGCCGGGCGACGCATGAGCCGGGGCAAGGCCAAGCGCAGTTTCAATGTCGCCGACATCGAACAGCAGACCCGCGGGTGGAATGCCGCAAGGACGCCAGCGTCATCGACGAGATTCCCGGCGCCTATAAGGACATTGATGTCGTTATGGCAAACCAGAGCGATCTGGTCGACGTCGTGCACACCTTGAAACAGGTGGTTTGCGTGAAGGGGTGAGACTGATACTTGGTCAACCGTTAGAACTGCTACATTGATAGACGACAGATCATTCTATTACGGGGAGGCGATTATGCGTGTACTGACTTTAACGGCGGCGTTACTATTCACGGCGATCACGACTGTAACTGCCTTCGCCGAATCCGCTATTCCAGACTTGAAGGGTGAATGGACGATGACCATTGAAGCGGTGATTCAAAGTAACAAGGCTGAGTTGCCGCCAAAACGACACGTCGATCAAAAAGAGGGCTTTGTCAGCGTTGACCTTGTCATCACTATTGATAAGCAGGAGGGATTCAAGTTTTCCGGGACTAAGTCTTCGAAGCAGAGGAAAGAAAAATCGCGGGCATCATCGGGTTTGATAATCAGTCAGTGTACATGGTGGACGACAATGGGATGTTGCAGTGCCGGATCGTGGGGCCCGACAAAATGGAGCAGATTTACTTTCACGTTGCTGAACACCGATCCGTGGTGGGGCGAGGGATCATGACGCGCAAGCGCTGACCGATTATCGAAGCGGCTATCAGGCGGCAGGCCGTTACGAGCTGTCGTCGTGGTTCCAGCCGACCATCCGTTTACCTTCATCGGCGATCTTTTGTAGTGCCACTTCGGCAAACACCCCCCTACCCAGGACTCGAATGGCGACAATCAATGCCAATAGGGCTTTAGCCGTAGCTTCCGGATTGAGTTCTTTCGGTATATCGCCACGCGCCTGACCCACTTCGATACTGCGTCGAAAAAACGCTTCGATCTCTCTTACACCCTTGGAAACGATGTCGTTGACTGTTTCATCGTGGGTGGTGATCTCCAAGGCCGTGTTGAACAAAAAACAGCCTTTATGATCTTGGTCAGCTACTGTCCTGGCTACGATAGTGTCAAAAAACGCGGCGATGGCTTTTTTCGGATTATCCAAGGCTTCCAACTTGGCTAGCATGGCCTGACGGTCCCGGTCATATTTCAGCAGCGCCTTGACGAACAACTGCCGTTTGCCGCCAAAGGCGTTGTAGAGACTGCCTCTGTTCAGTCCGGTCCCTTCAAGCAGATCGGCTATGGAAGCAGGCTCAAACCCCTTCTCCCAAAATACCTGCATGGCCTTTTCAAGGGCGGTTTCTTCATTAAATGACTTTTCCCAGGGCATTTCCGGCTTTTCTCTCATTGGCAACCTGTGGTTCTTTATAACATATTTATACCGATTGTTCCATACTGTTCAGGTGTAGTGCCGGTCGGGAAAAAGTGATTAGATTCTTGGTGCGCGACAAATATCTGATTATTTTGTGATTATCTGCTTTGGAGGCGCGTTCTTAACACATCTCGCAAAGATAGCGCTGAAAAATGTTTTGACCGATCGGTATAATTCGGATAGCCTATACCAATCGGTCAAAACAAGCGGACCGAGTATACCAACCAAACTGAATGGGGAACCATAATGACTGAATTTACGTTTCATACCGTAGAAAGCGCGCCGGAAGACAGCAAACCGTTCCTAGCCGACTCGCTGAAAGCTTATGGAATGATCCCGGGCTTGCACGCGGTCATGGCCGAAGCACCGGGACTTCTGAATGCCTACAGGACCGCTCATGAGCTCGTTGTGAACTCCAGCTTTGACAAAGACGAGATTACCGTGCTGTGGCAATCGATCAACGTGGAGCATGCTTGTCATTACTGCGTTCCGGCCCACACCGGCATTGCCAAAACGATGGGGGTAAGCGACGACATTATTGATGCGTTGCGCAATGGAACGCCGCTGCCCAATGCGCGCTTAGAAGCTTTGCGCGCCTTTACCCTCAGTGTCGTGCGAGACCGTGGCAATGTGGATGACAGCGCCGTGCAGGCGTTTCTGGACGCCGGCTTCACCAAACGCCAGGTTCTTGAAGTCATTCTCGGTGTCGCGCAGAAGGTGATGTCGAACTACGTCAATCATCTGGCCAACACGCCGGTTGACAAACCGTTTCAGAAGTTTGTCTGGCAGAAAGCGGCATAAATCCTTCTAAAAGTCGGGGCGGCGTACCACCTGCCGCCTCGCGTATGGCCTGTACCTAACGAAACACGCGTTAATGAGTCAATATTTCATCAAGCCGAAATCGTTCCAATCCACGTCCCGGTTGCTGACTCACCTGAATCATTTTTGCCGCTACTTGTTCGCCGTGAATAGGGCGATAGCGTTGTAACCCAGGAATAGCGCACAACACAGGCAATACCCAGTTACCCAGCTTTTCAGCTAACCGAAAATCGGCCCGTTCACCGATCAATAGTGAAGGCTGAAAGATACTGATACGTTCGAACGGCAAAGCTTGAATTTTGCATTCCAATTCACCTTTCATCTTGAGGTAGGGATTGTTGCTTTTTTCGTTTGCCCCGCTGGAGGAAACCAACAGGTAATGCCGCACACCGTTTTTGCCGCTAACTGAGCTGCCGTAAACTGGTAACCAAGATCCACCTTGCGTTGAGCATCAACAGAACCCGCTTGTCTACGAGTCGTTCCTAGGCATGAGAACAAATAATCACCACTAAAGAGGGCAGCGCAGTCCTCCAAATGCTCGAAATCCACTACTTGATTGAAGACTTTGGGGAG
>JAAUQA010000061.1 GCA_012032855.1 Candidatus Competibacteraceae bacterium | reverse complement strand
ACGGCAGCACTTTCTCTGTTAAGCGATCCAATATCTGGCACTGACGACGACGCGCTCTATCAAACGGAACGTTTAGGCAACTCCAATGGCCAACTATACTTTGCACTCAACGTACCTAATGGCAATTACCGTGTCACATTGTTGTTCGCGGAAATTTTCTGGGACAACCCTGGGCAACGGGTATTTGACGTAGTGATTGAAGGCGCAACGGTTCTCGATGATTTTGACATCGTTGCCGCCGTTGGCAAATTCACGGCAACCACTCGTATATTTGACACTGCCGTTGGCGACGGCACTTTAAATATCGATTTTCTCGGCTCCACCGATCGGCCCTTTGCTGTGGAGCGGGTAACCCGAGAGCTGATCGCTAATGAGGATTATGTTGCGGGTTTATCCCCGCTGGAAGATTCCGCCGGAAAGACCGTGGTTATTACACCTCTACAGCCCCTGAAAGCGAAAACCGGTTATATGGTCGTGCTGACCAACGGGATTCGCGCGTTATTGGACGGCAGCCCGGCTGTGCCGGACCGGACCTATATCTTCGCCCGCTATCGGGGCAATCATCACCGCCCCTTGGTGGATGAGAACAACAATAGCAATTTTCCGCAATTAACCGATGCCCAGGCCCGTGCTTTGGTGCCGATCCAAACCGCGGTGCTTTCCCAGGAAGAAGCTGCAGCGAGTCAAGGCATTGATCGCGGTAGTATCGTATTGAGCTGGACGTTTATGACCCAATCCATCGACGATGTTCTACAGGTGGTGCGCAGTGGCGTTACGGCCCAACCGCTCGGGGTAGTCGCGACCGGTTCGGATACCAGCACATTGGGCCTAGCCGGGTTGGCGGATATTTATGCGGGCACGATGCAGATTCCCTATTACTTACAAGCGCCTGTTGCACCTCAGGACGCCCCGATCATTCTGAGCACCCGTTGGCGCGGCGTAAACGATAGCGCCGTGACCCGTTACAATCCACAACCCATCGCACCTCAGTCGGTAACCATACCGGTACTCGCGACTGTACCCAATGACAACAGTGGTCAGAGCAAGCCCCCCCGGCGGTTGGCCGGTGGTGATTTTCCAGCACGGCATTACCCAGAATCGGACCAATGTATTCGCAGTGGCCGATACCCTGGCCAGAGCGGGGTTTGCTGCTATAGCAATTGATCTGCCGCTACACGGCATCACTGATACCGAGAATCCCTTTTATGTCGAGCCTCTTGAACGTACATTTAATGTGGATCTGGTGAACAACGAAAACGGCGCTCCCGGTCCGGACGGGATGATTGATGCTTCCGGTGCGCATTACATCAATCTCACGTCATTTTTGACCGCTCGGGATAATATCCGTCAAGGCAGTACTGACTTGTTCTATTTGACCGCCACTTTACCGACCGTGGATATCGACGGCGATGCCCTACCCGATTTCGCGACGCCGATCCGCTTTGTGGGTCATTCCTTGGGCGCTATTGTGGGAACCACCTTTCTGGCGGTCGAGAATGAAATCAGCGCGGCGACACTCGCCAATCCGGGCGGTGGTTTGACCCGTTTGTTGCTCGGTTCGGAAAGCATTGGACCCCGCATTCTGGCCGGTCTAATGGCGGTCGGGTTAGAACCGGGAACGACGGATTTCGAAGCCTTTGTAAATGCTTTTCAACAAGCGGTTGATTCAGGTGACCCGATCAACTATGCCAGTGCTGCCGCTGAGGTTCATCCCATTCACATGATTGAGGTGGTCGGTCCGCCATCGGATGCAACTATTCCCAATAGTGTGCCCGGCGCGCCTTTGGCCGGCACTGAACCTCTGGTCCGCATCATGGGGTTGAGGTCTGTCGCCGCCACTACGGTTGACGATATGGGTTTGCGTGCCATCGTCCGCTTTACCGAAGGTGCCCACAGTTCTTTCTTGTCACCGAGTACTTCACCAGCCGCAACCGTAGAGATGCAAAGCGAGATGGCCAGCTTTGTGGTCAGTAACGGTACGGTTCTGAATGTTACTAATCCCGAAGTGTTGCAACCTGTTCAATAAAATACGTCGAGTTTGTACATATTAGTTCTTTAATTTTGCCTCAGCCTGATTGAATAAATCCACAAGGCTTACTAAGCTGTTAGCGGATTTTATGAAATCTGGACTAATGGTCTTACCAAAGGTGTTAACCACCCTATCGAGAGAGGAGTGAACAAGATTATGAGTAGCGGTCCATACGTACGCAAGGTGGCTATTCTGGGTGCTGGCGTGATGGGGGCGCAAGCTGCTGCCCATCTGGCCAGTGCCGACGTGAAACCGGTTCTGTTTGATTTGGCTGACAAGAGCGACGATAAAAGCGCTTTTGTCAATAAAGCGATTAAACAGATGGAAAAGATGAAACCCGCCCCGGCTTCCGCAAAGGACCGGCTTAGACTGATCACTCCCGCTAACTACGACGAAAACCTCGAAGAACTGCGCGATTGTGATTTGATCATTGAGGCCATCGCTGAACGGTTGGAGTGGAAACAGGATCTGTATAATAAGATAGCGCCTTATATCAGTGAAGACGCCATCTTTGCCACCAACACCTCGGGGCTCGGCATCACCTTATTATCCAAGGCACTACCCGAAAGCATCCGGCCCCGTTTCTGCGGTATTCACTTTTTCAATCCGCCGCGTTACATGCCCTTGGTGGAATTGATTGCCGGTGAATTCACCGACACCAAACACCTTAACAAGCTGGAGACTTTCCTGGTCACCACTTTAGGTAAGGGTGTAGTGCATGCTAAAGACAGCCCCAATTTCATTGCTAACCGGTTGGGCTTGTTCAACATTCAGGCAACCATGTATCACGCCGACAAGCTCGGCTTGCCGTTTGACATCGTCGACGCCCTGACCGGGCCCGCGCTAGGTCGGCCGTCCACAGCCACATTCCGTACCTCAGATCTGGTGGGTTTGGATACTCTGGCCAATGTGTTGACCAAATCGGCTGAAGTACTGACCAGCGACCCCTGGCACAAGTACTACCATGTGCCGGCGTGGTTGCAAGGGTTAATCGACAAAGGCGCGCTGGGTAACAAGACCCGCGGTGGTATCTACACCCGCAAGGGTAAAGAACGCCTAGTGCTGGATGTCGCCAAAGGCGATTATCGCCCGGTTGACAACACCCTAGACCCCGACGTCAAGACGATCATGGGTAACCGGAATCTGGCTGAAAAAGTGGCCGCGTTACGCGCATCCGACAAGCCGCAGGCACAATTCGTATGGGCCATCCTGCGTGATATGTGGCATTACGCCGCCGTTTCCCTGCAGGAAATCGCCGACAACGCCCGCGATGCTGATTTCGCCATGCGTTGGGGTTATGGTTGGAAACAAGGACCTTTCGAAGTTTGGCAGGCTGCCGGCTGGAAACAGGTCGCCGCATGGATCGCCGAAGACATCGCAGCAGGTAAGGCCATGACCGATACGCCGCTGCCGGCTTGGGTGAATGAGATCGACGCTGCCCACGCTGCGACAGGGTCTTATGCCCCGTCGGATAAAGTGTTCCGTCCCCGTTCCGATCTGCCGGTTTACCAACGCCAATACTTCCCCGAATTGGTTTTGGGCGAAAAAGCACCTGACAAAGGTACGACCGTTTTTGAAACCGATGCGGTACGGATGTGGCACCAGGGCGATGATATCGGCATCTTAAGCTTCAAGACCAAGATGCATGCGGTGGGTGAAGGCGTTATCGCCGGTATTAACCAAGCCTTGGATATCTGCGAAAGCGGCCAGTTTGCTGGCCTAGTGATCTGGCAAGACAAGGCACCGTTCAGCGCGGGTGCTGATTTGGCCGGTATCGCGCCGGTCGTGATGGAAGGCAACTGGGAGCGTATCCGCGAAATTGTGGAGAACTTCCAAAACTGCACTTCCCGGATCCGGCATTCCTATATCCCGGTTGTTGGAGCAGTACAGGGTATGGCCCTGGGCGGTGGTTGCGAAATTGCCATGCATTGCGATCGCGTCGTGGCAGCCCTGGAAAGTTACATGGGACTGGTGGAAATCGGTGTGGGTCTGTTGCCAGCGGGCGGTGGTTGTAAGGAATTTGCCTTGCGTATCGCTGAGGAATGCCCCTGACAACAACATGAATCCCTTCCTGATCAAGTACTTCCAAAATGTTGCTACCGCCAAGGTCGCGACCAGCGCCGAAGAAGCCAAACAAGCCGGCTTCCTGCGCTCATCGGATATCGTGGCCTTCAATGCCCACGAGATTCTGCATATCGCCAAGCACAGGCCAAGGCGATGGCCGAATCCGCCTACCGTCCACCGTTGCAGCGCCTAGTCAAAGTGGCAGGCCGGATCGGATCGGCAACCATTCAGATGGGCATGGTCAACATGTTGGAAGGCCATTATATGTCGGAGCACGACTTCTTCATCGCTAAGAAGATTGCCGCGGCAATCTGTGGCGGCGATGTGGATCCCGGAACGCTGGTACCGGAGTCCTGGCTGTTGAAGCTGGAGCGTGATGCGTTTGTCGAACTGGTTGCGCATCCGCTATCCCAAGCCCGTGCAATGCATATGTTGGAGACCGGCAAACCGCTGCGTAACTGATCCGTAACAACCTATTCGCGAGATACGCTGAGTGCGACGTAGCGTCAAACCCGGCGTGTCTCAGCGCTGAATTCGCAAGTATCAGGAGACTGAACATTATGAGTAAAGAGCTTCAAGAAGCTTATGTGGTTGCTGCCGTGCGCACCCCGGTGGGCCGTTCTGGACGTGGGATGTTTCGTAACACTCGCCCGGATGATTTGTTGGCCCATGTGATTCGCGGTGTCGTCGATCAGAGCCCCGGTCTGGATCCGACTCAAATTGAAGATATCGTGATCGGGTGCTCGCTGCCGGAAGGCGAACAGGGCCTGAATATCGCCCGTACCGCCGGCTTGATTGCGGGCCTGCCGATTGATGTTCCCGGCGTTACCCTCAATCGCTTTTGTTCCTCGGGCATCCAATCCATCGCCTTTGCCGCCGACCGTATCCGGGCCGGTTCGTCCGACTGCATCATCGCCGGCGGCGTGGAAAGCATGAGCCAGGTTCCGATGCCGGGCGGTCGTTTAGCGGTTAATCCGAAGGTATTCGATAGCGATACGACGTATGGCCTGTCCTTCGGTATGGGCATTACTGCCGAAAAAGTGGCTGAGAAGTGGAATGTTTCGCGTGCAGATCAAGATGCTTTCGGTGTGGAAAGCAACCGGCGCGCTAATGAAGCCATTAAGAACGGCGAGTTTAAGGATGAAATCCTGCCCTATACCATTGAAGAGCACGTGCTGTCCCCTGATGGTCAGACCGTTCAAGTGCGTACTAAAGTGGTAGACACCGACGAAGGTCCGCGTCCCGCCACGATGGAGTCGGTTTCCAAAGTGCGCACTGCTTTTGACTCCAAGGGTTCCGTAACCGCCGCCAACAGTTCCCAGACCAGTGATGGTGCGGGCGCTGTGATGTTGATGAGCGGCAAGATGGTCGAAAAGTTGGGTTTAAAGCCGTTAGCGCGTTTTGTCTGCTATACCGTGACCGGTTGCCCGCCGGAAATCATGGGCATCGGCCCGATCAAGGCGATTCCCAAAGCGTTGGATATGGCCGGCCTGAAGAAAGAAGACCTGGATTGGATCGAACTCAACGAGGCGTTCGCTTCGCAGAGTTTGGCCATCATTCGTGAATTGGGTTTGGATACCGCCAAGGTCAATCCATTAGGCGGCGCAATTGCGCTCGGCCACCCGCTGGGTGCAACCGGTGCTATCCGCACCGCTACCTGTCTGCACGGTCTAAAACGCCGCAACCTGCGCTACGGCATGGTCACCATGTGTATGGCCAGCGGCATGGGCGCTGCCGGTATTTACGAACGGGTATAAGCGAGCCAACTTGATCAGGGTGGTCACCTGACCGCCCTAGCTGGATTATCACCTAATCAGGACAGCCTTTTCCTCTGTAATCTGGAGAGTAATTTATGAGAGATGTCGTCATCGCTTCTGCCTGTCGTACCGCCGTCGGCGCATTCGGTGGTTCACTGAAAGACTCAAGTGGGCCCGTGCTCGGTAGTGTCGTAATGAGAGAAGCCGTCAAGCGGGCTGGGATTGATCCAGGTATCATTGACGATGTACGCATGGGCAGTTGTCTGGAGCATCCTGACAATCTTAACGTGGCCCGAGTCGCTGCTCTGCTGGCGGGAATTCCCGATAGCGTTACAGCCTGCACTATGAACCGGGTCTGTATTTCCGGCATGGAGGCAGTGGTTTCCGGTATGGCATTAATTCGAGCGGAGATGGCTGATGTGATTCTGGCCGGTGGCGTCGAACATATGTCGGGTGCGCCCTATGCCGTATTCAATGCCCGTTGGGGTGCGCGCATTCAAGATTCAAAATTTGCCGACACTATGATTCACGCCCTACATGCCGGTTCGGCGGTGCTCAGAGATGCTGACAAGGGACCCGTCCAAGGCGGTTTGGTTGATCATTTTAAGAACAAACCATACATCATGGGGCATACCACTGAATTCCTGGCGCAGATGATGGATATCAGCCGCGAGGAAATGGACGAGATTGCGGTTCGTAGCCATAACAATGTCGAGCGGGCGACTAAAGATGGAGAATTCAAGGACGAGATCGTCCCCGTGGAAATTCCACAAAAGAGAGGCAAACCGCCGATCATCTTCGATAAAGACGAGCATTTCCGCCCAGGGATTACCCTTGAGCAGCTTGCCAAGCTTCCTGCCGCCTTCGTGCCGAAGGTGGGTAAAGTCACCGCGGGTAATGCCTCAGGCGTTAACGATGGCGCAAGTGCAGTAATCCTGACACATGCCGACAAAGCAAATGAATTGGGCCTCAAGCCCTTGGCCCGTATCGTTGGCTTCGGTCGTGGCGCTTGTCATCCCTCTGTGATGGGGATTAGCCCGGTGCCGGCAGTAAAAGACCTGCTGAACAGGACCGGCCTGAAACTGGCGGACTTCGAACTGATTGAAGTCAACGAGGCATTTGCTGGTCAGTATCTTGGCTGTGAAAAGGAATTGGGCCTGAATCGCGAGATCACTAATGTCAACGGTTCCGGCGTCGGTATGGGGCATCCCGTGGGATCCACCGGCTGTCGCTTGATCGTAACCTTGATACATGCCATGCAAAAACGTGGTAAGCGTCTGGGATTGGCGACCCTGTGCGGCGGCGGCGGCGTATCGCTGGCTGTGGCTGTTGAAATGCTCTAAGCATCAAAGGCGAGTAACCCAACCACGGTAGACGGTGACCCTGTTTACCGTGGTTTTTTTGTCGTAAATTCACCGGGTAATCAACCAGACTCCCAAAATCATCACCCCGATTCCCGCTAGCCGACTCGGCCCCAACGGTTGTATTTCCGCACCCAGCCAGCCGTAATGGTCAATAAACGCGGCCACGATGAATTGAGCTGCGACAATCACGGTAAAGGCTTTCGCCAACCCCAACCGAGGGGCTGTGTAGCCGATCGTTCCGACAATAACCAATCCCAATAGCCCGGAACTCAGGGTATACCAGGGTAACTCCTGCCAGGCGCGTAAATTCCCGCCACGTGATGCTAATACGATCAGTCCGGCGACGATTGCGCCGGCACCATAAGTGATAAAAACACTTTCTTTGGTGCCGATACCCTTGTCCATGATGCCCATAAAATGACCTTGCAAGGCGACCGCCACTCCACCGATAGCGGCGATAACCGCCAGCGCAACGACATTGTTCATGGCGTTTCTATCCTGTGCATTAGGAAGCGCCCGGTAAGATCGATAAGATATTTTCCGGTGGTCTGCCGAGTGCGGCTTTGTTTTCAATGATGACGATAGGACGTTCGATTAGCACGGGATTATTGACCATGATCTCCAGCCATTCGTCATCGGTTCGGTGATCCTCCGAAGAGAGATTTTGCTGGATAGCCGCAGTTTCATTGAACCGGATGATTTCTTTTGGCGTTTTACCCAGTAAAGCGACAATCCTTACTAAATCCTCTTTTGTTGGCGGTGTTTCCAGATAGTGAATAAGGGTAGGCTCTATCCCATGTTCGTTGAGCAGTGCAAGTGTGGCACGGCTCTTACTACATTGGGTGTTATGGTAGATCACTGTATTCATACGTTGTCCGATGTTTTGTTCCGGTTTGGGTGGTGTTTTGCAGGATAACAGAACTGTAAGCAGTATCTGATCCCCATTGTGTCTGCGGTCTGTGATCGCGGTGTTTAAGA
The DNA here is from genome assembly GCA_012032855.1 of Candidatus Competibacteraceae bacterium. Next base: position 2,960 of record JAAUQA010000061.1, on the reverse strand, counting down.
CGGGAGTGAGGCTGTTGTACTAGACTTCACCCGATAGGGCCATTACGGTTCACATGATTCCCGAAACCCGGTGGAGGTCGTTGCGCGAATGAAGCGTTCTAGCCATTCCCACCGTAGGCGTGGGCAATATATCTGGATTAACCAAAAAAATGCCGGACGATCCTGTCAAGAGTAATGAGATTCTTTTGTACGTCGATGCGACGGACCCTTATTCGGCAAAGGTCAATTGCTGGCTGGATTATAAAGGGCTGGAATTCAGTATCATTCATGTCAGCCCGCTATCGCGGCGACAAATCGGTTTTACCGCTCAATCCACACTGCCGGTGCTGAGAATCGGCGATGAATGGCGCGTTGATTCGACACAGATCGGTCTTTGGCTGGAAGAACGGTTCCCGGATAGACCGCTCTTGGGTCGCACCCGAACTCAGCGAGAAATCATTTTACAGCTCAATCAGTGGGTGGATACTCGTTTAGTGACCGCGCTGTTAGAGCGTTACGGGCGTAACGAGAGCTTTTTTGACAAAGTGCGCAACGGCTGGCGATTGAGTGCTGTATTGAATCGAGCGCGCTCTTTTTCCCCGCTCGTGCGCATGATCTGGCCTATAATTCTACACAGACGAGTAAACAATAACGCGTCGGTGGCCGCCGCACAGCAGACCTTGCAAGAGACCGATCTGCAAGTGTGCCGAGAGTGGCTGGAACGGCTGGGGCAAGGTCCCTTTCTGGGCGAATTGAGCGAACCCTCCTTGGCGGATTTAGGCACATTTCCGCAATGGCTGTTGCCGTATCGGCTGGGTTTGCATTGGCATCATACCTTCCTCGAATTTCCAGCGATTCTTAACTGGATGCAGCGCGTGCAGGCAACGCTGCCGGCGAATCCGTTGTTGGTATCAGAGGACTTTTTAGTTCGGCCTTTCCCAGGCGAGGAAAAGAGTGTCAATGGCAAGCGTTAAAAATCCCGACAGAGAATTCAAGAAACGGCAAACATTGCTCAAAAAGCGCTGGCGAGGCCGGCAAGATCGCGCTAAAGCTAAGGTGCATGAAAAAATCGACACCACTGCTGATGATGCTTTGGCGGAAATCAAGGCCATGACCGAGGCCGCCAGCAAACGGTATTGATCCAAACTACAGGCGATAACCATCATCCCATTAATTAATGGGATGCCGCGGCGCCAGTACGTTTTGGTAACAAGAGACCATTTTCCGGGCCATTGCCTGGGGGGACCAGGATCGGCCATAGGCTCTGCCTTCCTGTGCGAGTTGTTCCCGTAATTGCGGGTTTCGTAACAATTCAATGGCCTTACCGGCAAAATCGTTCGGCTCCTCCTGGGCAATCAAAGCCCCTTTACCGGGTTGCAGTATATCTTTGGTGCCCATCATTGCGGTGGACACTACCGGCACTCCCAACGCCATTGCCTCCAGCAGCACCAATCCTTGAGTCTCCGTGCGTGAGGCGAACACAAAAACGTCACCGGCACAATAGCAGTCCAACAGCGCCTTCTCGCGTTCCTGATAACCGACGAACAGCAGATTATTTTCCAGATTCAGGGTTTTACCTTGTTTTTTGAGTGCGCCTAATGCCGGTCCTTGCCCTGCGATGACCAGCAGCACATCAGGAATCGTTTGCCGCACTAAAGCAAGCACCTCTAATAAGAAACCGATATTTTTCTCGTGAGCCACCCGCCCGACATGCATAAGCACAGGCCGATCTTCGCCAATACCGTGTTGGGCGCGAAAGTGCGATGTATCGCACCCGTTGAAAAAGCGTTCTTCAATGCCGGTGGGAATAATCTCAATAGGGGTGTTAACCCGATACTCCTTCGCTACCTCAAGCATGGCCTGCGAAGGCACAATCAAAGCATCCACTTCGCTGCACTGCTGACGTGTGAACCAACGGGTGACAGTGCGCACGATGGACTTCGGCAACAGCGGCAGATAGTGGTGGAGATACTCCTCGAAATGGGTGTGATAGGTTTCGACGCAGGGTACGTCCAGCAAGCGGGCCAACTTAAGACCGCTATAGTGGGCGATGAAAGGCGTTTGAATATGAATAATATCAATGGCGATTTCGGCAAAAGTGTCTTGGAGACGCAAGACTTCCTTTTTCCGCAGCACGCGATCCTCGGGATCAATCAGCAAATACCGGGAGGGTATCCTGAATAGTCGCTCGTCCTTTTCGTCATGGGGGCCATATGCGGGTGCAATCAAAAAGACCTCGTGACCCAAATCAGTTAAGCATCGACGGAAGGTTTTGATAGAGGTGGAGACGCCGTTTACCCGGGGAAAGTAAACGTCGGATAGCATAAGAATACGCAAGGCGATTTTCCTTTACTTCACATATGGAGTCACTTGCCATTACCATACCTGCATTGACCTAAGAAAACATAGGAGAAACAGGCGCAATGTGCGGAATAGTCGGTGTAGTTGGACGTAATAACTCGGTACGCGTTACTGTTGACGCACTCAAGCGTCTGGAATATCGAGGATATGACTCTTTCGGCATTTCGGTGCTACTCAACGGCGATATTTATACGAAAAAAGCCGTCGGGTCGGTGGGTGAAAACGACGCACAAGGGTTTTTTGCGGAAGTTCCCGCCGCCTCGACCAGCATCGCTCACACCCGTTGGGCCACTCACGGTAAGGTCACGCAGACTAACGCCCATCCTCACCAGTCTTACGATAATGCCTTTTCTCTAGTGCACAACGGCGTTATCGAAAACTATCTGGAAATCCGCCAACTCTTGCTGGAACAGGGCGTAGAGTGTCATACCGAAACCGACACCGAGGTCATCGTGCACCTGTTGGCGAAGAACTACGAAAAAACCGGTGTTATCCTGACCGCTATCCAACACACCTTGGCGGTGTTGGAGGGGGAATATGCGTTTGTGTTTACCTCCCCGCACGATCCCGACAGCCTCTATGCCGCCCGCTATAAAAGCCCGTTAGTATTCGGCACTACT